>JAUMUE010000027.1 GCA_030530845.1 Limosilactobacillus sp. | reverse complement strand
GAAGCAAGTTGTTCCACCTTTGACTGACGCATTCGAAGGCTAATCAATCAATACTCAACGGCTACCTGGTCGTTGAGTTTTTTTGTACGCAAAAAGGACCGGTGAACATGTCAGCGGTCCTTTCGTATTTATATCGATGGGCGGTCAATGATTTGCACCGGTAGCAGTGTCGTCCCAGCACCAGATTTCTTATTGTCGATCTGTGCCAAGACCTTGCGTGCGGCGTAATTGCCCATTAATTCCATGTCTTGCTTAAGCAGGAAGATCCCATCCCCGACATAGCGCGACCATTCCCAGTCATCGAATGAGATCAGCCCAAAGTCGTCTGGGAAGGAGAGGTGGTGTTCCTTCGTGATTTTGAGAATATCAAATAGTACGGGGCCCATCAGAGAAATCACGGCCGTTCTACCCGTTAAACGCGCAAGTTGTTGGGTAAATGTGGTCGAGAGCCACTCAAAATCATGTCCGCGGGTCTCGATGTCGTGGTAGGAGAGTCCGTAATCATTGGCAGCGGCTTCCAGTCCAGCGAGTCGTGGAATCTGTCCTGACGCTTCCGCATAGTGGGCGGAGACGGCGATGATGTTGTCATAGCCACGGTCGACCAGGATCTTACCTAATCTGTAACAGGCATCCTTGTTGGCACTCGTGACCGCACCAATCTCAGACGGCAGGTCCCAGACTTCACGGTCAACCATTTGGATCGGCACTTCTGAGTTGGCAATCGTCTCAAATTGCGTGAAATGGCCCGCATTTGGCTGGATAATGATACCATCGACTTGTTGATGGTAGAGGCTTGTCAGTGCTCGCTTTTCCGTCTCTAGGTCGTTATTCGTGTTCATCAGGATAATGTCATAGCCAGCTTCTTTGAGCACGACGTCAATCCCCTTGGCCAGCAGGGATGAGAAGGGGTTGGAGATATCACCGACCAGCACCCCGATCGTATTGGACTTATTGACACGGAGCCGTTGTGCGGAGGCAAGTGGTACGAAATTTAATTCCTTAATCACTGCTTCAACACGTTTCCGCGTTTCGGGCGTCATCTTGTCATAATGGCCGTTGATGATCCGTGAGACTGTGGTGGTGGAGACACCGGCAGCTTTTGCCACATCAGCGATTTTAGCGCGTTGACTCATAATTTCATCTTCCTTACAAATATACTAATACAAGAATACTTTAATCGCCCTTAAAAAGCAAAACACCTCTGCGAATTTCGCAAAGGTGTTTTTGATTTATACGAATAATGAAACTGCGTAAACTGATGCGAGTCCGGCAAGTGCGAGTACACAAGTCAGAGTCGTCCATGACAGCAGAGTTTCCTTGAGTGAGAGGCCAAAGTATTCTTTGATCATCCAGAAACCAGCATCGTTCACGTGGCCACCGAAGACGGAACCGGCACCGATTGACAGAACCATCAGGCAGGCCATGACGGAATTAGCTCCGTATTGGTGAGCCATTGGTGCGACCAGACCAGCTGCAGTGATTGCGGAGACAGTGGATGAACCCAGTGAGATTCGGATTAAAGCAGTGATCAGCCAAGCTGCCAGGATAGGTGACATCGATGTTTGTGCGAAGAGTCCTGAGATGTACTTGGAGATACCACCGTCGATTAGAACTTGCTTGAAGGCACCACCACCACCGATGATCAAGAGCATCATGGAGATTTGCTTGATAGAAGTTACGAGGGTATCAGAGATTTGTTCCATGGTCTTGTTACGACGAAGACCCATGGTGAAGATGGCAAAGATCAGTGACAGCAACATTGCCAGGTCAGGAGCACCGATGAATTGAATGAATTCGTTGACTGGATTTGACTTTGGCATCACGAATGAACAAATTGTAGCGATCGCAATCAGGATCACGGGCATCATGGCAGTGACGACGGAGATACCAAACTTAGGGGTTTCTTCGAGCTTGAATTGCTTGTATTCACCCAGAACGGAGATGTCGACATTGTCACGGTAGACTTGTGGGTAGAGCTTTTGCAGTGCCCAGTTGTAGAGCGGACCAGAGACGATGATGGTTGGAATCGCAACAAGGATCCCGAGTAAGAGCACGTGTCCTAAGTTTGCACCGAGAATATCAGTGATCGCTGTAGGAGCAGGGTGTGGTGGCAAGAATGCGTGTGTGACGTTCAGAGTCGCAGCCATTGGCACACCGAGGTAGAGAATTGGCATACCGAGTTCGCGTGCGATGATGAAGATGATTGGCAATACAACGACCAGTCCAACCTCAAAGAAGAGGGCGAGACCAATGATGAATGAGGCCAAGATCACCGCCACTTGGATCCAGCGACGGCCAAACTTGTCGATCAAGGTCGTGGCAATTCTGTAACCACCACCAGCTTCAGACACCAGGGCACCAAGCATGGAACCAAAACCGAAGATGACGGCCAAGTGTCCGAGCTGACCACCAATCCCCGTTTCAATCGTCGTTGGGATCTTAGCGAGTGGCAATCCGAGCATCAGAGCAACGATAAATGAAGTAATTACGAGTCCGACAAATGTGTTGACCTTTAATTTTACGATCATGAAGATTAACAGCATTACGCCGATTAAAACGATGAGTAGTGGCATTTGAAACAACTCCTTTAGTTATTTTTGTTGTAGTTTTGCAATTGTTGAATATGCAGGCGTCAGGAGACCTTCAACCTGTTGGAAGAGTGGCAGGTATTTCGAGTAGATTTCCACGGCTTCCGGATTTGGTGTGTATGATTTTTCTTCACCAATGTAGTTCTTGACTGCGCTGAGGTCGTCAACCATGCCGAGGCTCTTCATTGCCATCGTGATTGCTCCCAGACAGCCTGATTCAAAGGATTCGGGGATGTTGACAGGGCAGTTGAGTACGTCCGCCAACATTTGCCGCCAAACCTCTGCACGGGCGAAACCACCAGTAGCAGTCACGCTCTTCGGGGTACCGACCAGATCTCGAACTGCGTAGAAAACAGTTGCGATGTTCATGTTGATACCTTCCATTACCGCACGCAGCATGTCACCACGCGTATGCAGGTTGTTGAGACCGAAGAAAGTACCACGCGCATTGGCATCCCACAGCGGAGCACGTTCACCACCGAGGAATGGCAGGAAGATCAAGCCGTTCGCCCCAGTAGGTTCACCTTCGATAACGTGATTAGCGAGGGTGAATGGATCCGTCTTTTCATTCCGCACCGCACTTGGGGTAACCAGGTGATGAACCGCCCATTGGTAGACGTGACCACCATTGTTAAGCGGACCACCGACGACCCAGAGTCCATTATCGACCGCGTAGCAGAAAAGCCGTTCTTGCGGATCGATGACAGGGTGATCAGTGATGACCCGGACACCGGCAGAAGTACCGATCGTGATTGCGACAGTGTCTTGTTCGATTGCGCCCACACCGAGATTTGATAATGCACCGTCGAAAGCACCGTAGACGAATGGCGTGTCAGCGGGGATTCCCATCTTGGCTTGCGCTTCGTCTGTCAGCCCAATTGCCTGCGTCGTACCATTGACGATTTCAGGCAGCTGTTCCTTCTTAACTCCTGTGATCTCCAAGGCCTTAGCGTCCCAGTCACCTGAGTTGATATTCATCATCCCCGTACATGATGCGATCGAGATATCGACCTTGAATGTATTGAAGAAGCGGTAGAAAAGGTAGGACTTGATATCACCAAAGTATGATGCCGCCTCCAGCTTTTCCGGCGCCGTCTTTTTCAGCCACAGAAGCTTAGTGAGCGGTGACATAGGGTGAATTGGAGTACCCGTATTTGCGTACATCTCACGGCCGAGTGGTGACCGCTTGAGTTCGTCTGCGGCTTGCCGTGCCCGTGTGTCAGCCCATGTGATTACACGCGATTGTGGGTGAAATTTATCATCCAGCAAGATCAGACTTTGGTTGGCACTAGAGAAGGATACTGCAAGGAGCTTCTCAGTGGTAAAGTCAATCTCTTGGCCTGCGTCGTGAATAACCTGCATCACAGCCTCAACCATGGCTTCGGGATTTTGTTCCGCCATACCATTACTATCGCGGAAGAGGTCGTATCCCTGGCTAAATTGCTTGATCACAACCGCCTTGTCATCGTAAAGTACTGCCTTTGTGCTGGTCGTACCAACATCAACACCAATAAAGTAGTTCATAATTAGCATCTCCTTAAGTTTTTTCTATCTCTCATATGTATGTAAACGGTTTCGTTTATCGATACACCAAGTATACTATATCACTATGTAAGCGGTGTCAATAGAAAAACCACAATTTAGGGGAACGATTTCCTAAATTGTGGTAAAAGTAACTTGCTACATATTATCTTCCTTATGAAGAGTGAATTCTTGATATAGTATTTATATAGTTTTATCATATAATTAATAATCTTGAGGGGAGATTGGGTAATAATGAATATTGGGAAAAATAATTTACAAAATCATCTGGACTTGAAACAAAAGCAAGTGCCACACTTTACTCTTCGCAAATTGTCAGTGGGGGTTGCTTCTGTTCTTCTGTCAACCACTTTTTTGTTTGCGGTAACGGGTTATGCGGATGACGCTAATTCTGTAGCATCAACTGATACAAATGCTGTTACGACTGGCAGTCAAGGAGCTCCAGCAGTTTCTAATTCAACAAATAGTAGCGAAGAAAATCCCACACAAGTTGCTACATCGACAATTACCTTCCATGCAGTTGATGAAAAAACCGGTGAACTGTTACCAGTCAACCTCGGTGATACAACCGCGATGGGAAATCCAGCAACTAATACTGGAACATATACAACAGCACCTCGAAATGCTGATACACCTTTGTTTAGTGGATTAAACGTCAACGGACTAGGATTTGCCGTTAAGATTCCTACTGGATACAACCTGGATAAAATTACACTGGGTTCATTGAATGGCCGCGAAATTTCATTTCAAGATTTCTTAAATATTAAATATGAAGCTAACGACCAAGATGTTTACTTCCAATATCTGCGTTTAAAGGACGTAAGGGTTACTGGTACTGATGAAAACGGAAAGGTCCTATACCAATACGTTATGCAATCAGACGGTGCCTTGCCATCTGAACTGAAAATTTACAATTTATCTGGATACTACGGTTGGGAAGGTTCTGAATATCAAACTGTAGGGATTGATGTTCCTGGATACACCTTGGTTAATACTCCAGAAAATGCTAATGGTACTTTCTGGGAAATGCAAAAAGATGGTGATCAATATATTGATGTTCACTACACTTACAAATCAGATGGCACTCAAACTGGTGGAGATACAGAATTTACACCACAAATCCTCGGACCAGAAATTAATAGATCCACGCAATTCACAATGAAAGGTCCAATTAACAAGGAATTTGACGTTACTCAATCCTTGGATAATTTGAGAAAAAATTTATCAAATGATACCTACATCTACGGATTTATTGGTAGATATAAATTACATTTTCCTTTGAACAAAACTCGTTTCGGATTCTTCAGATACCGTTATGGTAAGCAAGGTATCAGTGTTTATGTGGATGGCAAAAAGAGTGGCGAATACTCTGTAGATAATGTTGATGGTCTATCAGGTACCACCTATGACATCACAAGTAATGTCAATGAGATTGTCGATAAGCTAAAAGCATCAGGTTACAGAATCAATGCGCAATCAGGTGACTTAACTGGTGCTCGGACAATCTTTGATGAGAATTATGTAATTCGCGCTTCCAGCACAGCAACATTAAAGCCTGGTGATGAATTGCCAACTGGTGTCAAGTTCACCAAGGACGATTACGACAAAGCTGTGACGCGAACCATTGTTGACGTGGACGATCCAGATCATCCATTGGCAGTTCAGACTGTAAAATTCGGTCGGACAATCGTTTATGACAAGGGTACCGGTGAAATTATCGCTGATCAGTCAGGTGAATGGGCACCAACTTCTGGTACTTGGGCAGCTTTCACTCCAACTAAGGATAACTACCACCTTGTATCCATCGATGGTGATACAACAAAGACCAGTGTTGATGAAGTTACGGTTGACCACACTACTAAAGACAAGACGGTTGAAGTTAAGTTCGCAAGCAACAATCAACAAGTCACAGTTCAAATCGTCGATAAGGATGGAAATGTTCTCAAGGAAATTCCAGTTTCCGGAATGCCAGGTACCAGCGTCGAAGTTCCAGGACTCAATGATGCTATCAAGACATATACTGATAAGGGCTACATGGTTACCGAAAACCCAGTTGTGAATGGCAAGGTAACAGTTGGCGAAAACGCAACGACTGTTAAGATTGTTGTCGACCACGGCACTGCAACCTTAATGCCTGGTGATGAATTGCCTACAGGTGTTAAGTTCAATAAGGATGCCTATGACAAGAAGCTCACTCGGACAATTATCGATGCAGCGGATCCTGAACATCCATTGGCAGTGCAAACTGTCGACTTTGGCCGCACGATCGTTTACGACAAGGTGACTGGTGAAATTATCGCTGCTCAATCTGGCGAATGGAGCCCAGCTTCAGGTACATGGTCAGCGTTCACTCCAACCAAGGGAAATTACCATGTTGTTTCAATTGACAGTGATCCAAGTAAGAAGACTGTCGAAGAAGTTACTGTTAAGCCAGACTACATCAATAGCATTGTGGTTGTCCGCTTCGAGCGCAACATCCAACAAGTTACTGTGCAAATCGTTGACAAGGGTGGCAATGTTCTCCAAGAAATTCCAGTATCCGGAATGCCAGGTACCAGCGTCGAAGTTCCAGGACTCAATGATGCTATTAAGACATATACTGATAAGGGATATGTTGTGACTAACAACCCAGTTCAAGGCGGTAAAGTCACTGTCGGTGATAGCGATTCTACAATCAAGATTACTCTCGACCACGGCACTGCGACCTTAAAACCTGGTGACGAATTGCCAACTGGCATAAAGTTCACTAAGAACGATTACGAAAAGGCAATTACTCGGACCATCATTGACAAGGATGATCCAGATCACCCATTAGCTGTGCAAACCGTTAACTTTAGCCGCGCGATTGTTTACGACAAGGTCACTGGTGAAATCATCCCCGACAAGTCAGGTGACTGGAATCCAGAAACTGACACTTGGGCTGAATTTACACCAACCAAGGAAAACTACCACGTCGTATCAATTGACAGCGATACTAGCAAGAAGACCGTTGAAGCGGTGACTGTAAAGCCTAACTACATCAGCAGCATCGTTGTGGTTCGCTTCGAACGTAATGACCAATCAGTGAATGTTAAGATTGTGGACGAAGACGGCAAGGTTCTCCAAGAAATTCCAGTATCTGGTAAGCCTGGAGACAAGGTCACCGTTCCTGGACTTGAAGAAATTATCAAGGGCTTCACCGATAAGGGTTACAAGGTCGTCGATGACCAAATCACTGACGGCACTATAACAATTGGTGAAACTGACTCAGACGTCACAATCACGATGGAACACGAAACTCCAGCAACTACTGCACAATCAGGTAAGACTGAAGAAAATGGTGCAATTACTCCTGCCGATGAAGTTAAGAATACATCTGCTGCAGAGAAGGGCACTACTGCTAAGACCGAAGCCAAGAAGTTACCACAGACCGGGGATGCTTCCGCAATAACTGCACTGGCATTAGGTAGTTTAGTAGGCATGCTTGGACTTGGATTAGGCGCCAAGAAGCGTAAAAACTAAATAAAATCTTCCAGACACTCGTTAGTTTCACTCGCTAGCGGGTGTTTTCTTTTACTAAAAATCTACTCAATTCAATCGTTTTACTACAAATAAATAAATTTTTGTGAAAGCGGTTGCACATATTGAAGCTGCATGTTAATATAATGGCAAGAAATCAATGCAAGCGCTTGCATAGATTCTAATCTCCATGATTTGCTAGGGAAATTTACTAAATAGCACTTATCTTACTTCACTAGCATCGGAAATAGGAAAGAGGTTTATTATATGGACAAGAAGAAACAAGGCCGGGTCGATCTTGATGCCGGCATGCCTACCTTGACCGCGAAGCAAATCTTCTCAATCGAATTTGCCTTCTTCGGTATCAGTATGGCATTCTCACTTCAGACTTCACAAATGAGTCGTATCTGTCAAACGATTGGTGCGGATCCTAATAGTTTAGGGTTCTTCTTCATCTTCCCTCCACTGGTAGGGATGTTGGTTCAACCAATCTTAGGTCAATTATCTGACCGGACTTGGAACCGTTTCGGTCGTCGTTTACCATACTTACTCTTTGGTGCTCCAATCTGTGGGGTGGTACTGATTATGCTGCCATTCTCTGGATCACTCGGCTTCGGGTATGGTTCTATCGCAGCGATGACTTTTGCAGCTTTTGCAATTTGTTTGATGGACTTGTTCTCAAACGTATGTATGCAACCATTGCGTATGTTGAGTGGGGACATGGTTAACAACGAACAAAAGAACGCTGCTTGGTCATGGCAACAAGTGTTCTCTAACTGTGGTTCAATCCTCGCCACAATTCTTCCATTCGTTTTGACGGTCCTCGGGGTTTCAAACGTTGCGAAGAAGGGTGTTGTTCCTCACACAGTTATCTGGGCATACTTGGTAGCTGCTGTTGTAATTGTCGTTACAGGTTTATGGACTGTCTTCAACGTTAAGGAATACAATCCAGAAGAATACGCACGTTACCACCAAATTGACATTGAAGAAACCAAGCAAAAGGTTAGTCTCTTCAAGCTCCTCAAGAATGCGCCACGTTCATTCTGGGAAATCAACTTGGTACAATTCTTCTCCTGGTTCGGTCTTATGTATCTCTGGACATACTGTACTGGTACTTTGGCAAAGAACATCTGGCACACAACTGATGCTGCATCTGCCGGTTACCAAGCTGCCGGTAACTGGTACGGTATCTTGACTGCCGTATACAGTGTCGCTGGTATCGTATGGGGTCTGGTATACGCTAAGTCCAAGTCCTCATCACGTAAGAAGTGGTACATCTTCGGACTTGTTGCTGGTGCAATCGGTCTTGGAAGCATGGCCTTCATCACTTCAAAGAGTCTCTCAGTCGTTGCAATGATCCTCTTCGGTATTGCAAACTTCACGATCAACGTTCTTCCATACACTCTCTTGACTTCATCACTTAATGGTAAGAACGAAGGGGCATACTTAGGTCTCTTCAACATCGGTATCTGTATGCCACAAATCGCAGCTGCACTTTGCAGTTTCCTTCTCTTCCCATTAGTTGGTCACCAACAAACTATGATGATGTTCATCGCTGGTATTGCACTCTTAATCGCAGCGGTTATGGTACCAGCAATTCACGAAGGTGTTAGCGCGGAAGAAACTCATTAATCAATCTTTATCAATTTTACATATCAAACAATTCTAACTAAAAATAGCACCAACTAGTGTTTTTCAGCTAGTTGATGTTATTTTAGTAATAAGCTATCGTTAGGACAGTAAAAGGAGCGAAGTGTTATGACGAACAAATTGACTGGTTTTAAAAATGAAGAACCACGTGTAATTTTGGAATATTCAGATGGTAGCACCATGGTACTGGATGTGTTCACCAACGAAATTATCCGGGTCTTCCAAGATCGCGGGGAAACTGGCGACTCTTACGCAATTGAAGGCGACAAGCACTTGAAGGTCAACTACACGGTCGAAAACAAGGGCGATCACCTCGAATTGCGGACTACCAACCTCGTCGCAAAGGCATACGACGATCACTACATCGACTTCTATGATGAAGCGGGCAATCCACTGGTATTAGACTACCGTGGCGAACGTAAGCCACTGCCTAACGACTTGGATAAAGAACACAAGTCAACGGTGCTTGCGGAAGGGCAAAAGATTAACTTGGTCGAAGAAGCCGAAGCAGGGTACTTTGAAGTGATTAAGTCATTGAGCCCTGACGAAGATTTCTACGGACTTGGTGACAAGCCTGGTTTCACCGAAAAACGTGGATACGACTATGATAACTGGAACGTCGATTTCGGGGATGACCACAATGAATCAGTGAAGGGATTATACAAGTCCATCCCCGTCATGTACGGTCTCAAGAACAGCCACCCATACGGCCTATTCTTCGACAACACCTACAAGAGCCACTTCGACCTTGGTAAGGAAAGTGAAAACTACTACTTCTACTCAGCCGACTTTGGTAACTTGGACTACTACGTCTTAGGTGGTCACACGCTGAAAGATGTAGTCGCAAATTACACTTACTTGACTGGTGTTACTCCAATGCCACAAAAATGGATGCTGGGATACCAACAATCACGCTGGGGTTACTCAGTTAGTGACGAACGTGTTCAAGCCATCGCGGACGGTTTTGCTAAGTACGACCTGCCAGTTGACGTGATCCACTTGGACATCGACTACATGCGTGGCTACCGTGACTTCACTTGGGATACCACGAAGTTCAAGGATCCAAAGAAGTTCGTGGATGACATGAAAGCACGCGGGATTAAGCTGATGCCAATCCTTGATGCCGGTGTGAAGGAAGATAAGGAAGGTTACGACATCTACCAAGAAGGGATCGAGAAGGGCTACTTCGTCAAGAATCCTGATGGCACTGTCTTCGTTGGTCGTGTATGGCCAGGCGCTTCTGTCTTCCCAGATTTCGGTCGTCCAGAAGTCCGCAAGTGGTGGGCAAAGCATGTGAAGTTCTTCGCTGACATGGGTGCATGTGGTGTTTGGAATGACATGGATGAACCAGCTTCATTCGATGGAGAATTGCCTGATGACCTGATCTTCTCTGATGGTGACAAGCCTTCAACTCACAAGAAGATGCACAACGTCTACGGTCACTTACAATCCAAGGCCGCTTATGAAGGAATGAAAGATGCTACTGGCAAGCGTCCATACGTGATCACCCGGGCAGCGTTCGCCGGTACACAAAAGTACTCAACTGTTTGGACGGGTGATAACCAAGCCATCTGGTCTCAATTACGACTCGCTATTCCTCAATTGACTAGTCTGGGGATGAGTGGATTTACTTTCGCCGGTACCGATATCGGTGGTTTCCAACGTGATACAACCCCAGAACTGATCACTCGTTGGCTCGAAGCTTCTCTGTTTGCGCCACTGTTCCGTAACCACGGCCAAATGGGTACCCGCTTCCAAGAACCATGGTCATTTGACCGCAAGACGCTCGACATCTACCGCGACTACCTGAACCTGCGTTACCGCTTCGTACCATTCTTGTATGACCAAATGCGGCACCAGACTGAATCAGGTCTTCCAGTGATGCGGCCACTCGTGTTGAACTACGAAAAGGATCCAGAAGTACGTAAGATCAACGACGAATACATGGTCGGCACCAGCATCCTCGTCGCACCAGTGGTAAATCCAGGTGAAACGAAGCGCCTGGTATACCTGCCAGCCGGTCAATGGCTCGACTTCTGGAACAACGCCGAATACTCAGGCAAGCAATCCATCATCGCCAACGCTCCAATCGAGAAGTTGCCAATCTTTATTAAGAAAGACACCATTCTCCCATGGGGCAACAAGGTTTCACATATTTCTGAAGAACCAGAAAAGGTCATGACTTTCCGCTTGTTCGGTGACTGCGGTGCGTACAAGCATTACCAAGACAATGGTGTGGACTTCAAGTACCAAGACGGCGAATTTAACGAATACTACATCGAAGTAGATGATGATCACAATGTAACAGTTAAGCTTATCAAGCACGGTTACAAGCCAACTTATGAACGCATCTACGTTGAAACAGACCGCGATCGTCTCGAGTTTAATTACGATCAAGCGACAGATGATTACAAGCTTGTATAATAAAGTTTTCAATTAAGATAGGTAATACTTCTAAGGTGTTATCTATCTTTTTACTTTTAAATCACAATTTAGTCACATTTTGAGCAATAATTCGCCTAATTTTACCGATAAAATCACCTAAATACAAAAATTTGGGATTGTATCAAAAAATAAGGAGTGAAGATTATGCCAAAAAATTACACTGATAAGTGTGAGCGTTTTGCCCTTCGTAAATTGACAACAGGTTTCACATCTGTTGTGATCGGTGCGACTTTCTTGATGGTGAATTCACCACTGGTACACGCAGATACGACCAGTAGTGCAGATTCAGCAGTAGTTGCATCTTCTGATAATTCATCGTCTGCGTCTAGTTCTGATAGTAGTAACTCATCTTCTGACAGCAGCACTGCTACTAGTGATGCTGACAAGTCTACTAACAGCACCGCAACTTCTTCAGCCGACACAACCACTAGCTCAGCAAACTCAAACTCTGACACTACATCCACTAGTTCAGACAAGAGTAGCTCAGACAATACTAGCTCGACTGATGCAAATTCAAGCTCGACAGATGCTAACTCGAGCTCAACAGACGCTAACTCCACATCTACAAACACCGCTGCTAGCGACACTAGTACCAGTAGCTCATCCAGCGATACCAGTACTGACCAAACCTTCACATTCAATGGTTGGAGCGGAACAGTTGATATCAACGGAAATGTGACTTTGAACTCATACGCGGGTACTGACACTGACATTGTCATCCCCGTCGCCAGCGATCTGACTGGTGCCAACAGCCGGATCACCGCCGCATCCAAGGTTTACATTTCCGCCACCACAATGAAAAACCTCGCCAACCGTACCGGCGTCAAGTCCATCACGACCTCATCTACCAATGGTGAAAAGGTGACTGCAAGCGACAGTGACTGGCGCGTTGTGTTCGCAGATTCTGCTGTTTCAAAGTTAGATTTGAACAGTCTTGATACCAGCGCAATCACAAGCCTTGTAGGTACTTTCGCAAATACTCCTAACCTGACCGAAATCGATGTCAGCGACTGGGATGTAAGTAACGTCACTGACATGGGTGCGATCTTTATGAACAGCGCAGTTACCAGTCTCAAGCTGAACAAGTGGAATACGTCGAAGGTTACTAACTTGGACCAAGCGTTCGCAAACTTCTCAACTTTTAATGGCATGGAATCCTCGTCAATTACAGGTACTCACATGGATACAAATACCAAGAGTGCCTTAACTGACCTCGAAGTCAGTAACTGGGATGTAAGTAACGTTACTGAATTTGGTGATGTATTCTTGGGATTGACAGCTCTGGAAAGCCTCGACCTCACTAGCTGGAATGTTTCCAATGGTACTAATTTCCTCATGACTTTCGCAAATACTGGTTTGAAGTCAATCAATATCGATGGATGGGATATGTCCAATTCCACCATGTCAATCATGATGTTCGCGAACAACCCTAATTTGTCCAGCATCTCATTGAGTAACGTCAAGACAAGTGCAAGTACTATCATGACTGGAATGTTTGCTTCAGATCCTAGTCTTCACACGCTCAATCTCTCATCTGACGGCTGGAACACTAATGCAGATAGCGCTCAATCTATGTTTGTCTTGGGTAGCTTAGCAACATCTCTTGGCATTGGTGAAGACAATCCAACCACCAGCTTGCTCGTAGTAGTGAAGGACGACACAGAAAAGGCGAAGTTCGCTTCATCTAATATTCCATCAACCACCGCGACATTGACCACGACTGACGGTTCTTCCAAGACTTACAATGCCATGAACCTGGTCACTAAGGATGAATACGCAGAAAAGATTGCTTCAGATAAGAAGGCTCTGGAAAGTGCATTGAGCTCAAGTTCAGTCGCAACGGATTATAACAATGCGCTTAGCTTGACCTCAGTAGCCGACACCGCAGACGAATCCGATTTTGGTCCGGCTGCGCAAGCCCTCGATAATCTGGTACAGGTGCTGAGTGAATCCAACAATAGCATCTTGCCGGACGATAATTATTCCACCGCGGAAGAAGTCGCAAGTGGCAAATACACGCAGGTAGCGGTCACGACCCCAACGTACAGCTATAACGGCACCGCTACCGCCGAAAAAAATAGTCTCGTCACAAACCTGCCAAGCGGCTACACAGTCTCATACGCATCCGGTGACGAACCCGACCTGAGCTCAACCGGCACGAAGACCACCAAGATCACGGTCACAAACGGCACGATGAGCTACACACTGCCAATCACTTACAACGTCACTAGCCTGGCCGACCAATACGATCCACAAGCCGCCACTGGCACGACTGTCAATGAAGGGGATGCCGTGGACGCTAAGAGCTTAGTTGCCAACGCGAGTGATCTGCCAAGCGACACCCAATACAGCGTGGACGTTGACACAACTACGCCAGGTGACAAGACCGCTACTGTAACAGTCACATACTCCGACGGCAGCAAGGACACTATCACTGCGCCGGTAACTGTGAAGAGCCAAGCAGACCAGTACGATCCACAAGCGGCAAGCGTGACTGTGAACGAGGGTGATACTGTCGATGCAAAGAGTTTAGTAGCTAATGCCGATGATCTTCCTAGTGGAACTCAATTCACTACTGATGTAGACACAACAACTCCAGGAGAAAAGACTGCAACAGTTACTGTAACTTATCCTGATGGTACTACTGACACAGTTGAATCCACTGTGACTGTAAAGAGCCAAGCCGATCAATATGATCCTCAAGCCGGAAGTGCTACTGTAAACGAAGGCGACACGGTTGATGCGAAGAGTTTAGTAGCTAATGCGGATGATCTTCCAAGCGGAACGCAATTCTCTACCGACGTTGATACATCAACGCCAGGTGAAAAGACTGCGACAGTTACTGTTACATACCCAGATGGTACTACTGACACAATTGAATCCACTGTGACTGTAAAGAGCCAAGCCGATCAATACGATCCACAAGCAGCTACTGTAACAGTCAATGAAGGTGACACGGTCGATGCTAAGAGCTTAGTAGCTAATGCAGATCAACTTCCAAGCGGAACGCAATTCTCAACTGATGTCGACACGACAACGCCAGGGGAAAAGACTGCAACAGTTACTGTAACTTATCCCGATGGTACTACTGACACAGTTGAATCAACTGTGACTGTAAAGAGCCAAACTGACCAATACGACCCACAAGCAGCTACTGGTACTACAGTCAACGAAAACGATTCTGTTGATGCTAAGAGCTTGATCTCCAACGCAGACCAACTCCCAGCAGATACCAAGTACAGCGTTGATGTAGATACTTCTACACCAGGGGAAAAGACTGCGACAGTCACTGTTACATACCCAGATGGCACTACTGACACGGTAGAAGCAACAGTTACAGTCAAGAGTCAAGCAGACCAATACACTCCAGAAGCTGCGACCGGCACTACTGTGAATGAAGGTGACTCTGTTGATGCGAAGAGCTTAGTAGCTAATGCAGATCAACTTCCAAGCGGAACTAAATTCTCAACTGATGTCGACACGACTACACCGGGTGAAAAGACTGCCACTGTAACGGTAACTTATCCAGATGGCACTACTGACACAGTTCAAGCTACGGTAACTGTGAAGAGTCAAGCTGATCAATATGATCCAGAAGCTGCAAGTGTTACCGTAAACGAGGGTGATACTGTAGATGCGAAGAGTTTGGTAGCTAATGCCGACGAACTTCCAGCTGATACCAAGTACAGCGTTGATGTAGATACTTCTACACCAGGTGACAAGACCGCGACTGTGACAGTCACATACCCAGACGGTACTACTGACACGGTAGAAGCAACGGTTACAGTCAAGAGTCAAGCAGACCAATACACTCCAGAAGCTGCGACCGGCACTACTGTGAATGAAGGTGACTCTGTTGATGCGAAGAGCTTAGTAGCTAATGCAGATCAACTTCCAAGCGGAACTAAATTCTCAACTGATGTCGACACGACTACACCGGGTGAAAAGACTGCCACTGTAACGGTAACTTATCCAGATGGCACTACTGACACAGTTCAAGCTACGGTAACTGTGAAGAGTCAAGCTGATCAATATGATCCAGAAGCTGCAAGTGTTACCGTAAACGAGGGTGATACTGTAGATGCGAAGAGTTTGGTAGCTAATGCCGACGAACTTCCAGCTGATACCAAGTACAGCGTTGATGTAGATACTTCTACACCAGGTGACAAGACCGCTACTGTAAATGTTACCTACCCAGATGGCACTACTGACACGGTAGAAGCAACGGTTACTGTAAAGAGCCAAGCTGACCAATACGATCCTCAAGCAGCAACTGTAACAGTTAATGAAGGTGATACTGTAGATGCGAAGAGCTTAGTAGCTAATGCCGATGACCTTCCAAGTGGTACTCAATACTCCACCGACGTTGATACTTCAACTCCAGGTGAAAAGACTGCCACTGTAACAGTTACTTACCCAGATGGTACAACTGACACTGTTAATGCAACGGTGACTGTAAAGAGTCAAGCAGACCAATACACTCCAGAAGCAGCTACTGGTACTACAGTCAACGAAAACGATTCTGTTGATGCTAAGAGCCTGATCTCTAATGCGGACCAACTCCCAGCAGATACCAAGTACAGCGTTGATGTTGATGCTTCAACTCCAGGAGAAAAGACTGCCACTGTGACAGTTACATACCCAGATGGTACAACTGACACTGTTGATGCAACGGTAACTGTGAAGAGTCAAGAAGATCAATACACTCCAGAAGCAGCTACTGGTACTACAGTCAACGAAAACGATTCTGTTGATGCTAAGAGCCTGATCTCTAATGCGGATGATCTTCCTAGTGGCACTCAATTCACTACTGATGTAGATACTTCAACTCCAGGTGACAAGACCGCCACTGTAACAGTCACATACCCAGACGGAACAACTGATACAGTTGAAACTACTGTGACTGTAAATAGTCAAGCAGATCAATATGATCCAGAAGCTGCAAATATGACCGTAAACGAAGGTGAAACCGTAGATGCGAAGAGTTTGATCTCCAATGCCGACGACCTTCCAAGTGGCACTCAATTCGCTACTGACGTTGATACTTCAACACCAGGCGAAAAGAATGCGATTGTAACAATCACGTACCCAGATGGAACTACAGATACTGTATACGTGACAGTTACAGTCAAGAGTCAGGCTGATCAATACGATCCAGAAGCTGCAAGTGTGACCGTAAACGAAGGCGACACTGTAGATGCCAAGAGTTTAGTAGCTAACGCAGATGAATTGCCAACTGGCACAGAATTCACTACTGACGTTGATACAACAACTCCAGGCGAAAAGACAGCTACTGTGACCGTTACATACCCAGACGGAACTACTGATACTGTAGAATCCACTGTAACAGTCGCAGCTCCATCAACCGACCAAGGTAACGCAAGTGATAGCGAGGGCGGGGATGGATCTACTTCAACTAACGAGGATCAAAGCACTGGAAGCACAGAATCAACCGGTGAAGGTTCAACATCAACCGACCAAGGTAACGCAAGTGATAACGAGGGCGGGGATGGAACTACTTCGACTAATGAAGATCAAAGCACTGGAAACGCAGGATCAACTAGTGAAGGTTCTTCATCAACTGACCAATCATCATCTGCTACGTCCGAAACTTCAACTGAGGTAAAGACTGCTAGTGAAACAACTTCAGTTAATGCAAATAGTTCCGCAAACGCACAAAAGCTACCACAAACTGGTAACAAATCTACTCCAGCTGCGCTTGCACTCGGAACATTAATCGCTACTTTTGGCCTTGCACTTGGCTTTAAGAAGCGTCGTAACTAATTCCCAGAATAGACTAGGCATTGCCTGGTCTATTTTTTTGAGCAGATAAATTGTCATTTCATCACCAGGATCTACAATAAAGACGATGATAAGAAAGGGGATATGATCATGAAAGTAACATTTACGGATCAAGCCAAGGAACATGTCGCACGGTATATGGCGCCGGACAAGAAGATCCTGCTAGACTATGATGACGGGGTCGGTCCATTTTCGGCCGTGGGTGACTGTTCTTTGGGGCGGAGTTTCCAGTTAATTTTCGTCGACAAAGACCTTTCACTGCCGGACTTTGACCAGGAAATTGACTCAAATATCGGCAAGATTTTCATCAAGAGCGAATCGGCGTCACAGTTTGAAGACGAGATGGAAATGCGCTTTAATAAGAACTTCTTCACTATGCCACTGGTAAGCAAATACGATACGCTGACGGAAAATGTCGAGGTGATCGACTACTCCGGCAAGACGGTCGCAGCTACGACACAGGGGAAGACGCACGATTGCTAATAGATCTGGACATGATTTCACCCTCCCACGAAATCGTGTCCTTTTTGATTCCAAAAGAAAAATCGGATATAAGAAGTGAAATACTTCCTATATCCGATTTAGTGATTAATAGGTAGGATTAGATGAATTGGATACCACCGTCAATTTGAACAGCTTGACCAGTCATGTAGTCAGAGTCACGTGAAGCTAAGTAAGATACATAGTTTGCAACATCTGCAGGTGTTTGAACACGACCCATGGTGATGAGACCAGAGTACTTCTTGAGGTATTGACCCTTTTCACCACCCCAAGCGTCGACCATCTTTTCATCAATGTAATCCCACATGTCAGTACCAACGATACCAGGGCAGTAGGCGTTAACAGTGATCTTTTCGCGACCTAATTCCTTCGCGGCAGCTTGAGTCAAACCACGAATAGCAAACTTAGTAGAGGAGTATGCACCAAGCATGTCGAATGCAGTGTGACCAGCGATTGAAGATGCGTTGATGATCTTACGTACCTTGTCACCGTCATCTTGCTTTCTGAATTGTGCAGTAGCAGCTTAAATACCAAAGAGAACAGAGTAGACGTTAACTTGGAAAATTTGATCCATGTCTTCTTTTGTTTCTTCTTGGAGCAACTTGATTTGTGCGATACCTGCATTGTTGATGTAAGTATCCAAACGACCAAAGTTATCAACTGCAGCTTGGACGAAACGTTCGTGGCTTTCCTTTTCGCTAACATCACCAGCGACAGAAACAACCTTACCCTTGTAACCTTGTGCTTCAAGTTCGGCAACTGCTTGCTTACCAGCATCTTCCTTGCGGTTAGCAATTACAACATAGTAACCATCTTTAAGTAAACGTTCAGTAATACCACGACCGATACCACGTTCACCACCAGTAACAACAGCAACACGTTTTTCTTCTGACATAATACTACCTCCATAATCATGTGAAATAAGTAACATTTGCAAGGTAATTATAATTCTGGTACATTTAAAATTCAATAGAAATCACCCGAGAAATTGCTAGCACACGACATTGCTTAAAGAGCCAAGTAGTTCAGCTTTAAGCCTGCATACTAGTGTGGTAGAATCGTGATGAGAAATGACTATTAGATAAACTAAGGAGTGGTAAATATGAGTAAAGACACAGCTATTTTCGCCGGCGGATGCTTCTGGTGCATGGTCGAACCATTCGATACATACCCTGGCATCGACTCTGTGGTATCCGGCTACACTGGGGGTCATGTAGAAAACCCAACCTATGAACAAGTCTGCTCCGGGACCACGGGACATACGGAAGCGGTCAAGATCACATTCGATCCAGATGTGATTTCATACGACGAGCTGGTCACGATCTACTGGCACCAAACTGATCCGACAGACGCGATGGGGCAATTCCAAGACCGCGGTGATAATTACCGTCCCGTGATCTTCGTCAACAGTCCTGAACAACGCGCGATTGCCGAAAAATCCAAGGCGGACCTGCAGGCGAGTGGACAGTTCGGGGATGCGGAAATCGTCACTCAGATCGAAGACGCACAACCATTCTACCCAGCCGAAGATTACCACCAAGACTTCTACAAGAAAGATCCACTCCGCTACGAAATAGAAGAACGTGGTGGCCGTGCGCAATTTAAGCAAGAGCACTGGGGCAAATAGACATTCCTTCTGATATAATATAGATAAAGGAATGATCGGAGGAATATCATATGCGTAAACCATTTATCGTGGCGAACTGGAAGATGCACAAGAACGTGGCAGAGTCCGTTGATTTCGTCAATCAGATCAAGGATAAGCTTCCAGACCCAGACAAGGTGGAAGTGGGGATTAGCCCCCAAGCCTTCGCTCTGCACAGTATGAAGCAGGCGGCGGGTGATTCTGGACTCCGGATTATCGCACAAAACGCCGCGGCTGAGTTCAGTGGTCCTTTTACTGGCGAATTGAGTCTGCGTGGACTGCGCGATCTCGGTACCGATTACGTGATGCTGGGTCATATCGAACGTCGGCGGATGTTTGGTGAAAATAACGCGGCGGTCAATAAGAAAGTCGAATCTGCCCTGCAAATGGGTGTCACGCCAATCATCTGTACGGACGAGACGATGGTCCAAAAAGTCGTGAACGGCGAGATCCATTACGTATTCCAACAACTCATGGACGTCCTACATGGCATCTCACTCGATCAGATCAAGAAGGTCGTAATCTCATACGAACCATCCTGGGCGGTGGGTGTCGGACAACACGCCAATGTCGCACTGGCCGAAGAAGGTTGTCGCACCATTCGCCGGACGATCGCGGATAATTACACCTACGAAATCGCCGACAAGATCCGGATCCTGTACGGTGGTAGTGTAAATCCCGACAACATCAAGGCACTGATGGCCAAGCCTGATATCGATGGGGTACTCGTCGGACGGGCCAGCCTCGATGTCGACAATTTTCTCAAAATGGCTAACTACTTAGATGAAGATTAGCCACGACTGGGAGGGATAATTATGAAGACTAGAAAAGAACTAAAGACCGAAGCTAAGCACCTGCTCGTGGGGAACTGGGGGACTGCGATCAAGCTCAATATCTTCAACATCTTGGGCTCGATCTTCGTGACCATGGTGCTCGTGATCGCGACTTCCGCCTTTGCCTATTTCGTTTGGCACTCCGGCGACCGCAGCTTCTCCAGCTACTTTGATCTCAAAGGCTCCAGTCCCACCACCGACTCTGATCATTACGGATCCATCATCGGTGACCTGATTACCACATACTTCATCCTCAGTGTGCAATTCACCATGATCAAGTGGGTACGGACCAAGCAAGCCACCGAAACTCCATTCAAGGACGCTTTCTCAGCCTTTCGTGTGGACGTACCAGGTATCTTCGTGCTGTTCATTCTCCAGCGGATCTGGACTTTCCTGTGGGGACTCTTGCTGGTCATTCCTGGGATCATCAAGAGCTACTCATACTCCATGACGTACTTCATCTTCAAGGACGCCCATGACGCAGGCAAGACCGGTCAGTTCCAATACACCAATTACGTCACCCTGAGCCGGAAGCTGATGGACGGACACAAGTGGGAATACTTCCTCCTCCAACTGTCCTTCCTTGGCTGGAACATCCTCGGCTGGCTCACTCTCGGCATTGCCTTCATCTGGATCGCCCCATACAAGCAAATGACATACATGAACTACTACGCAAACCTGGTTGACGGCCACGACTTTGCGGAAGATCTGAAGAAATAGAAAGAACCCTCGGGCAGAGATGCGCGGGGGTTTTTGAGTTGGATCAGGTGTGGTAAATTAATAGTGTTAAGATCTGAAGATGGGGAGAAATGTTATGGCTAATAAAGTATTGGATGGATACAAGAAAAAGTTAGAGGATTCTAAAAATATTATTTTTCATGGGGCACCAGGTACTGGTAAGACCTACCTAGCGCGAAATTTAGCTGCATATATGGTTAGTGATGGTAAAGTAAAGAGCTTCTCTAAACTTAATAGTGAGCAAAGATCAAACATTGAATTCGTGCAATTCCATCCTAGCTATGATTATACGGACTTTGTGGAAGGATTACGCCCAAAGACTGATAAAAATGGTAATGTTCGTTTTGAATTGAAAGATGGTATTTTTAAGAGTTTTATTGACAAAGTTATAGAAAATAATGCATCAAAAGCATTAGGTCCAGTTAAAAAAGCTCTCGAAGAAATGAAAGGACAGAAATTTCAAAATGAAGCGAACGCTAAAAAACCTACGGAATTTTATATTAGTGAAATTAACGATGAAAAAGTCAAAGTGGTTCTTTATGTTAACGGCGTAAAGTCTGTTAAAGATATAGTTCTTTCTATTAGAAATATTGTGAAAATGGTTATGATCGGAAAGACTTTCGATATTTTGGACGAAGTAAGAAATGTATTAAAAACAGGATCTGATCAGCGGAATACTTACTACAGGATTTACGCAAACAAGATTATTGATCAGATACCTGATGATATCTATGATAACCATGTGTTTATAATCGATGAAATCAACCGTGGTGATTTTTCAAAGATTATTGGTGAGCTTTTCTATGCAATTGATCCGGGTAATAGAGGACCTGCAGGGGCGGTTACTACGCAATTCGCTAATATGCACCCTGATGAAGATAAATTCTACATTCCTGATAATGTTTATATCATCGGGACCATGAATGATATAGACCGTTCAGTTGTCACTTTTGATTTTGCAGTTCGCCGACGTTTTCGTTTTATAGAGATTGATGCGGAAAGCAAATATAGTAAGGGCATGTTGGATTCATTGACAAATAAGAACGTGGCTTTGAAGAAGATGGAAGCACTAAATAGGACTATTGTGAATACTGATGGATTAAACAAAAAATATCAGATTGGTGCTTCTTATTTCTTGAAATTAAATAGTCTTAATAACAGCTATGATTTGCTTTGGAAAGACTATCTCGAACCTTTGCTAGAAGAATATGTTAATGGTATGTACAATGAAGAAGCAATTCTAAAGAGATTCAAGGAAGCATACGATAGCGGGGAAGCAAGTGATGAAGACTAGATATCTTGATGATAATTCAAAATTCGACAATCTTGAACTTCATATTGAAAAAGATATCTTAGGAAAGACTCTAAAAGAATTGGAGAATGATGGCGTATTTGTATTCCCTAATTCGATCTTTGAATCTAGAGATATAGAAGATGATCAAATGATTCTCAGACAGTGCGACTCTGGATACCGAACTACCAATATTATGGGTTTTATAGGGAACGGGAATGAAACGTTATTCATCAAATCAAGATTCAGTAATGATAATGAGGATTATTTTACCCAGTATTTGATGGAAAAAGTGATTGATGTTCCAAACTTAGTAGATCTTAAAGTTAGCACTGGAATCAACGAAAGAATATTTGGCCTCTTGTCATTCACTTTTGTAATCTACTTAAAGAGAGCAATTAGAAAAGGATTATTTAAGACATACGTCCGCCGTGAGTTCAATGATCGAAATGTAAAAGGATCGATAGACATTGCTCGTGATATTAAATTAAACGTTCCTTTCATGGGAAAAGTTGCATATTCAACTCGCGAATACTCCTATGACAATTATCTAATGAACCTTATTCGATACACAATTGAATTTATAAGGTCCAAAAAATATGGTAGAAAACTATTATTGAAAGCCAAGGAAGAGGTCAGAAGGGTTATATATGCTACACCAAGCTATCAAGATAAAACAGTCCAAGATTTAATTCACGAAAATAGGAGCAAAACAATTCATCACGCTTATTACAGTGAATACCGTGATTTGCAGAAACTTTGCATTCTTATTTTGCAGCATCAAAAACAGCAGTTTGGAGTTGGAAGCCATTATACGTTCGGTATACTTTTTGACGGTTCGTGGCTTTGGGAAGAGTATATAGGGTCATTAATTAAAGATGGTTTTTACCATACTCATAACAGAGACAAAGATGGTCAACAATACTTATTTAGTGGCAATGTAGGTCGAATCTATCCTGACTTTATTAGCAAAGATTCAAATAATAGAGTAATTGCAGATACTAAATATAAACCACAGAGGAATATTAATGGACGTGACTATCTTCAATTGCTTTCGTACATGTACCGTTTTGAATCCAAGACTGGGATATACATTTATCCCAAGAAGCAAGATGAGAAAGATGATAAGGTTCTCTATTTGAATAGAGGACTATCTTTCGAAAATAGCGTGAAGTTCAGAGATGACGTAAAGTTGACTAAGTTGGGTTTTGATGTTCCTAACTCTTCTTCAAGCTATGAAGATTTTTGTAAAGAAGTAAGTAAATCTGAGAATGATTTTGTAAAATACATAAAATATATAGATTAAATGCAAATAACCCCCAAGATCATTCCATCTGATCTGGGGGGTTATTTAGCTATTTTAACCGTTTTTAGCCCATTTCATTAGAAATTCGGCCATTTCCATCGCGTCGCTTTTGGTAAGACTAAACGTATTTTCCTTGCTTTTACCCGAAAAATCGACGTTTGTAAGCAATAATTGCAGTCTTCCGTCAAATTCGCTTTCGTATAAGCTGATTTCGTTGGCGCAGCCGTCGTCCATTGCTTCACCGG
>JAUMUE010000026.1 GCA_030530845.1 Limosilactobacillus sp. | reverse complement strand
ACGACAACGCCATGGCATTATCTGCTCTTGGTATCATGGGCGTAATGCTCGGATTAAGCGTTATGGGCTTACGTAAGCGTAACTAGTTCCGACTAGTACTTTTACTCCCATTTACTATCAAAAGGCGATGACAGATCTCTGTCACCGCCTTTTTTGTGCACACTAAAAGGGATAGCGAGCTGATCTCTATCCCTTTGTGTTATTAACTATTTCTGAGTCTTCTTACTTTGAAAGACTTGCTTGAATAATGGACTGACTGGACGGTTTTCGTTGATCCGGACGATCGCATCTGCCATCAGTGGAGCAACGGAAACTTGGTGAATCATGTCAATCTGCTTTTCTTCCGGCAATTGAATAGAATCAGTCACAACAACTTCCTTCAGTGGAGAACTGCTGAGACGTTCGATTGCTGGGCCAGATAATACGGCGTGCGTACATGATGCGTAGACTTCCTTAGCCCCGGCTTCCATCAAGGCCTTAGAACCTAATGTAATGGTACCGGCAGTATCAATCATGTCATCAATCATGATACAAGTCTTACCCTTCACATCCCCGATGATGTTCATAACTTGGGCCACGTTAGCCTTTGGACGACGCTTGTCAATAATGGCGATTGGTGACTTCAAGAATTCAGCCAATGCCCGCGCACGCGTAACACCACCGTGGTCAGGTGAAATAACGACGGCGTTATCTGCAACCCCTTCATTGATGAAGTATTCTGCCAATAAAGGTGCACCCATCAAGTGGTCAACTGGAATGTTGAAGAACCCTTGGATTTGTGCGGCGTGGAGATCAAGTGCAATCACCCGATCTACCCCTG
Source organism: Limosilactobacillus sp. (assembly GCA_030530845.1). Taxonomy (GTDB): domain Bacteria; phylum Bacillota; class Bacilli; order Lactobacillales; family Lactobacillaceae; genus Limosilactobacillus. The sequence goes on along the minus strand of JAUMUE010000026.1, from coordinate 26,790 downwards.
AATTTTGAAGCATGTTGGCAACCAACTTAGCAGTGATTGGTTCCCGGCTCCGTGCCTTCCGATCTTGACGTGCGTAACCGTAGTATGGGATTACGACGTTGATGGTGTTTGCGCTAGCCCGACGCAGTGCATCAACCATGATCAGAAGTTCCATCAAATTGTCGTTAACCGGTGCGGAAGTGGATTGGAGCACGTAAACATTGTCCCCACGAACACTTTCTTCGATGTTGATTTGGATTTCTCCGTCACTGAACCGGTCAACAGCCAATTTACCCAGTTCAATTCCCATGTGCTTAGCGATCTTTTCAGCTAATGGCTTGTTGGAATTTAAGGCAAATAATTTCAAGTTGGAATCAGAATTAGACTGTGTCATGAGACCCTCCGGAAGTATAAGTAAGTCATTAATCTCTCATATCTATCATATAAAGCGACCAATTAAAAAGCAAGCAAAAACAGACTACCAAGGCAACTTCTTGGCATAATCCTTTTTGTTGGTCTGACGGGCCCGAGCAATTGCCATATCGTATTGTTCGGTGCTGTCTGTGATGGTAGAACCAGCCGCGATAAATGAGTCGTCAGCGATGTTTAATGGCGCAATCAGGTTAGAGTTTGAGCCGATAAATACGTGGTCGCCGACATTAGTGTGGTGCTTGTTAGTACCGTCGTAGTTGACGAATACAACACCGCATCCAATATTGATGTTCTTGCCGAGCGTGGCGTTACCAACATAGGTCAGGTGACCGATCTTGGTGCCTTCACCGATGTAGGCCTTCTTGACCTCACAGAAGTTACCAATGTGGACGTTTTCTCCGATTTCAGCTTCTGGGCGGAGGTGACTGTTTGGACCGATATTACTACCGTTGTGCATTTGCGCACCTTCCAGCGTAGATGAAGTAATCGTAACTCCATCTCCGATCTTGGAGTTGACAATCCGGGAGCCGGACGTGATGTAACAGTCGTTTCCAATCACTGAATTGCCTTGAATCACGACATTACCTTCGATAACAGTATCCTTACCGATCTTGACACCAGCATCGATGTAAGTGGTGGCAGGGTCAATCATTGAAGCACCTTCACGCATCCAGTGTTCGTTAATCCGGTCACGCATGATCTTGTTGGCCTTGGCTAAAGCGATTCGGTCGTTAACACCCATGGATTCTTCAAAATTGTCCATCTTGAACGCTGTGACGTTTTCGCCTTCTTGCTTCAAGATACCAATCACGTCAGTCAGGTAGTATTCACCCTGTGCATTGTCGTTCTTGATCTTCTTGAGTGCAGCGAAGAGCTTCTTGTTGTCAAAGCAGTATACACCGGTGTTAATTTCTTTGATGGCTTGTTCTTGAACGGTTGCATCCTTTTGTTCCACGATTCGTTCAACGATACCGACATCATTGCGCACGATGCGTCCGTAGCCAGTTGGGTCTGGTGCAACGGAAGTCAGGATGGTAACTGCGGCGTGACGTTGTTCATGGTATGCGAACAGCTTTTCAAAGGTTTCTGCAGTGAAGAGTGGAGTGTCCCCGCTGACGATGACAGTTTCGCCATCTTCCTTACCAATCAGGTCTTCAGTCTGCATGACAGCGTGACCGGTACCTAATTGTTGCTTTTGCAGTGCGTAACGGGTGCGGTGACCGAGCGCTTCCTTAACCGTGTCAGCACCGAAGCCGACAACAGTTACAATCGTATCGATCTTTGCTTGTTCTAATTGAGTCAACACATGGTCAACCATAGACTTACCACAGACTTGGTGCAAAACCTTGTGGAGCTTTGACCGCATCCGGGTACCCTTACCAGCTGCTAAAATAATCGCGTTTCTCTTCACCATTTTAATTTTCCTTTCCAAATACCGTTTCCATAAAACTACCTGGACGGGCGGTAATGGTCTTCTTTTGGTCGCTATCGTCTGCGTCCACCTTAACAAGTGAAGTGCAGTTGTCAACCAGCCGCTTTTCGCTTGATGCGCTTTCGGCCAATACTGTCATACCGACAATGTTTGCGTCGAATTCCTTGATCAATGAGTGCATACCGTTCAAGGTACCACCAACCTTCAAGAAATCGTCGACGATCACAACGTTGGCACCAGCAGAGAGAGTCCGGCGTGATAATTCCATCTTCTTAATGCGCTTAACTGAGCCAGAGACGTAATTAACGCTCACAGTAGGTCCTTCAGTGATGTGTGAGCTGTTACGTACGACAACGAATGGCTTGTTCATGTACATTGCCGCAGCTTGGGCGATTGGAATTCCCTTAGTTTCGACAGTCATGATCACGTCAACGTCTTGGTCCTTGTATTGAGTAGCGATCAGCTTACCGACCTTGCGGAGAATGTCTGGACGGCCGATCATATCTGACAGGTATACGTAGCCACCTGGCAAGAAACGGGAGTCATCAGCCACTTCATTGACGAGGGCGTCGATTGATTCTTGCGCATTTTCTTCTGAGTAGTATGGGGTCAAGATCGCACCACCACTAGCACCAGGAATTGTCTTCAATTGGCCTTCTCCCCAGGTTTCGAAGGTGTGCTTGATGATACTTAAATCTTCACTGATTGATGACTTCGCAGAGCCGTAACGTTCGCTGAAGAACTTCAGTGAGACCAAAGTCCGTGGGTGTGCTAAGAGGTAACGGGTCATATCAACCAGTCGATTACTTCTGCGTACTTTCATAATACGTATTTTTCCGCCTTTCAAAAAATATAATACAGATAGATTTTACCACAAAAATGTTCGGTTTTTCTTAATTTATTTTAAATTCACACGTCCTTTTTTGCGGTTTTTCTTAAGCCGTAACACAAAAAATAGCCTCGCACCGCATCGTATCGGTACAAAGGCTATGATTATTACTTCGCTTCGATAAAGTTTTGGTAAATCAAGGCGATGATGTAGATCACAACTTCGATCACCGCGATGAAAAATGAGACTGGCCAGTTTGTTAGGTAACCCATCAATAACCCTGACCAGGTACCGAGCAGTGAGAAAAGAATGGCCAACACGACCATCTTTGCAACACCGTGAGTAAAGTACTTGGCGCTGGCAGCTGGAATCGTCAGCAGAATGAAAATCAGCAGTGAACCAACGATTTGGGCCGCCACACTAACGCTCAGTGCGACCAGGATAAGGAAGGCAACGGAGACCAGAGTTTGGTTGACCCCGCTGACATTGGCGCCGATTTGGTCAAAAGACGAAAATTTGAGCTGGCGGTACATCAGCATTGTCACTAACAGGACCACCACTGATAAGATAATCAACTGGTTGACCTCACCTGCACTAATGCCGACAACACTCCCGAATAAGATACTAGTGGCGGAACTAGCGGTTTGGCTACTCAATGACAGGAAGAGGATCCCAAGACCGATGAAGAGACCGGAGACCGCACTCGTTACAGCCTCGCGCCGAGATTCCTTGATACTCATCTGTCCGACCATGACGGAGCTGAGCATGGTAAACAGCAGCATCCCGTTCAGTGGTGACCAACCGGCAAATACCGCAAAGGAGGCGCCTGCAAAACCGATTTCCGACAGGGTATGGGTCAGAAATGACAGTTGGCGTGCAACCACGAACACCCCGATGATTCCGCTGACCACAGCGATGAAGGTGCTAGCGATGAATGCGTGACGCATAAAGTCTAGAGTTAACACTATTCATTCCCCTCCTCGATATTTTGGATTTCATCAATCGAACCAGTCGCATAACCGTCCGACGTCAGGTGCAGGTAGCGAGTACCGTAGTGGCGTGCCAGGTCCCAATCGTGAGTAATAAACATCACGCTGAGTCCGTTCTCCTGGAAGCGGGTCACGAGGTCCAAGAGGTTATACTTCATCTCATTATCCAAGCTGGCCGTCGATTCATCGAGGATCAGCAGGCGTGGATTTGGTAAGAGCGCCTGTGCAAGGTAGGCACGTTGTTTTTCACCACCAGAAGCCAGGCCGAGGGGACGCTGTGCGATATCAGTCAGGTCTGTCTCTTTGATCATCCGGTCGAGGTCATGACGTTCCTTTTTCGTCAACCAAGGCAAATTCGACTTGCGGGAGTTGAGTCCGACGAAATCACGAACGGACAGAGGGTATTCCTCGTCCAAGTTGCGGAATTGTGGCACATAGCCGATCTTGGTGGATTGGGGAATGTCAATCGATCCTGAACGGGGCTTGAGTTCACCCAGTAACGCCTTCACCAGAGTGGTCTTACCCACCCCATTTTCACCGACGACTACTAAAAAGTCACCGTCGTTAATCGTGAAGCTCAGGTCGCTAAAGACGGTGTGTTCACCGTATGCCACCGTGAGATCATCTACTGATAAGACTGCCACTATTATTCCCCCTTTTGGATCTTAGCCAGCGCTTGGTACTGTGACATCATCCACTGGCTGTAGGTCTTGTCGTTTGGTTTAGATTCCGTAACTTTCAAGACCGGTACATTATTTTTCTTTGCGAGCTTTACTAAGTTAGTAACTACCTTATCATCTGTCTGTGAATTTTCAACAAAAAAGGCAATCTTGTGTCCCTTAATCGCGTCCTGAAGCTCTGAGACGTCTTTTGGCGATGGATCGTTACCATCTTCAATTGCCTTCGCAAAATGGCTGTCAGAGACCTTATAACCCAAATTAGCGAGGGCATAATCAAAGACTGGTTCACTGACGGCAACTGATTGGTCAGCTTGGACGTTTTGCTTGACGGTGGCGATTTGCTGATCAAGCTTTTGCAAGGACTTCAGGTATGCCTTAGCCCGGCTGCGGTAGTAACTGGCGTGGTCCGGATCCATCTTGGCATATTGATCGGCCAGCTTGTTAGTCAGCTTCTTCATCGTGTCCGGTTGGTACCAGATGTGCTCATTATCGCCGTCTTTTTTGTGTGCGATATCCGTGCCGACTGTGATGGTCGTGACACTCTTGGCACCATTGGACTTTGCGAGTTTGTTCAGCCAGTGATCATAACCGAGACCGTTTGCGATCACAAGGTTAGCATTACTGATATTCCGACCGTCCTTAGTGCTTGGCGTGTATTCGTGTGGATCAACCGAATCGTTGTCGATAATCGACGTCACCTGGCCATACTTACCAGCTACTTGCTTCGCTGCTTCGCCGTAGAAATTCAGGCTCGTCACTACCCGGATTGGCTTCTCGTGAGTCCCAAAGCTACGTAGCGGAACCAGTGCGAGTAAAAAGATAACGATCAATAAGCCGACCAGTGCGCTAATCCCCATCCAGAACTTCTTCATCGTGGACCTCCTATTTTTTAAATCGTAATGATTACTATTAATAACAGAACATATCTTATCACGTGCCATTTAAGGATTGCAAGAAGTATATGAATTAATTTTAGTTAATGCCCTTAACTAAATTCTAAAAAGGTGATACAATCTATCCATCCTGGGCACACCGGGATAAGGAGGAAATAAATTGACTAATACTAAGAGAATTGCACACGCGGCGATTATGCTGGCGGTGCTGATTGTCTGCTCTAAGATATCAATTCCATTGCCACTTGTGCCTTTGACTCTGCAAACCTTCGCGGTCGGTCTGATTGCGACATTGCTGCCAGTCGCTGACACTTTCTGGGTAATCGTTGCGTACCTACTCCTTGGTGCAATCGGATTACCTGTCTTTGCCGGCGCCGGTGCAGGTATCGGTGTCCTCTTTAGTGCAATGGGCGGATACTTGTTTGGATTTATCATCTACGGTTTGATTACTAGTGTCCTGCTCAGTCATAAGGAATTTAGTTTTGTGAACATTGCGGTTGCCAACTTGATTGGTGCAGGTGTTCAACTCTTCATAGGTTCCATCTGGCTGATGCACTTTAACTCCATGCCACTGGTCCAAGCATTGATGGTCGGATTCGTACCATTCGTTGTGCCAGGAATCATCAAGGTCATCTTGATCATGATCGTTGCACGGCGCTTGTCCGCTGTCGTAAGTTTTTCTAGATAATAAAATATCGAGCTGTGACTTTACATCACGGCTCGATTTTCGTTTTAAAGCAGTGTCACAACATGAACGTCGCGGCAGAAACCAGAAATACTATTTTGAATTCGCTTGGCCCGAGACTCATTATGGCAGATGGCAAAGACTGTTGGGCCCGTACCACTCATATGAGCAACATCCGCACCCAGGCTAACCATTTTGTCCTTCAGGCGCTTGATCTCAGGGTACACGCTCATCGTGACCGGCTCTAAGACATTATCCATGTACTCAATCGCATGCTTCCAGTCCCCATCCTTCAGGCATTCGATCAGGTGTTGATTGTCGAGATGTGACAACCGGGTGTAATCGATCTGGCGCAGGATCTGCGGTGTAGAAACGCTGATCTGTTGCTTGGCAATCACAGCCCAGTAGTGTGGTTGATCCGGCAATAATTCAATCTTCTCCCCATGCCCAGTGACGTGAGCGAGTCGGCTATAGACGCAGTATGGAACGTCCGAGTCGATCGTCAGGGCAATCTCAGCAAGTTCTTTTAATGACAGCCCGAGCTCCCAGATGTTATTGAGGGCACGCAAAACCGCAGCAGCATCAGACGAACCGCCGCCAAGTCCCGCAGCAACCGGGATATTCTTCTGGATGTGGATCGTGACCCCTTCATGGCGGTGGAAACGACTGCGCAATATGTGGGCTGCTTGGTAAGCCAGGTTACGCTGATCGTTAGGCAAAAAGCCGCTATCAGTGTAGACCTTGATCGTCGCAGGATGCTCGTGGGTCTCAACAGTCACATAATCTGCCAAGTCAGCAGAAATCATGACCATATCCCATTGTGGCGATCCGTCAATATAACGCATCGGGGTGTCCAGGCTCAAATTTAGCTTAGCAGGTGCTTTCTCAGTTACACGCACTGTCATTCCTCCTCACTGTAAATTTATTTAATTTTGATTATACTAACCTTCTGATACGCCGGCAAGATAATAAGATTCTTCATCTAATAATTTTTATATTTTTATGTAAAAAAAGAGCGTGAGAAAGGATAAACTCCCTCATCACGCTCAAAATTTAAAATTCTGAATCAAATTCCAGAGAAATATTGTGAATTAATAAATCAGTATAACTGTAAGAAATCCGGTCCATGGAGTCCTCGTCTCCAGCTAAACTAACCATAAAAATTGCTGGATATGTCTTTTCTAATACCCCAACATGTTTAGCAACTTTCTTGCGACCAGCTTGTGCAGTTACCACAACTGATTGGCCAATGCGTTGTTCTAGGTACATCTTGATACCTTCAATAGTAGTTGGCACGAATAATTCACTCCTCTTCAGGAAACCGTTTGCTTTCAAATATAAATACTTAATTTTAACATTATTAAGGTTTATCGTCAAATGGTAATCGGTTACATAAGATTATTTTCGTGCAAAGCGTTGGCCAATTCGATAAATTCGACCAAAGTAAGCCGTTCTGGACGGACTTGTGGAGATAATTCCAATTGGTCGAGAACTTCTTGCATCTTTTCCTTGGTTTCCGGTTGTTTACCAATGGTAGATTGCAGGTTGTTCCACAAACTCTTACGGCGGTGAGAGAAGCATCCCCGCACAAATCCGAATAGTTTGGACTTATCAAATGGTTTCACTGGCAGTTCATCCACTCGTGGTTTGAGTACGACGATCGCGGAATCGACGTTTGGCGCTGGCACAAAGACGCGCCGTGACACGTTAAATGCGATCTCAGCAGTCATTTGGTATTCAATCGCCAATGTCAGCGAGCCGTATTGCTTGGTTCCGGGCTTGGCGGTTAAACGTTCTGCGACCTCCTTTTGCATCATGACACAGATAGCGGACCATTCGACCGGAGATGCCAACAGGTTCATAAGAATTGGACTGGTGATGTAGTATGGCAGGTTTGCGACCACCTTGATTGGCTTGTCGGGGTCAGTGAATTCCGCCTTGATCAGTTCTGGCAAGTTAGCTTGCAAAACGTCCTGGTTGACTACCTTCACATTATCGTATGGTTCTAGCACTTCACCGAGGACGGGAATCAGGTCGGTATCAATTTCTAACGCCAGAACTTGTCCCGCTGCCTGGGCGAGTTGTTCGGTTAAGGCACCGATCCCCGGCCCGATTTCAATCACGTTGTCTTCCTTGGTGATTTCTGCCGCGTCGACAATGTTTTTCAAGACGTTGAGATCAGTCAGGAAGTTCTGACCAAAACTCTTCTTCGTATGGATACCATACTTTTCCATAATCGCCCGTGTCCGGGTCCGACTACCGATTTCTGGCGTGTTACTCATTTTCTTCCTCCTGATCGATTTGATTAACGGCCTGCGCGAATTGCTCGGGGCTAATCCGGAACATATTTAACCGGCGCACCAGCTGCTTACCGTTGCCATAGCCAATGCCAAGGATCTGGCCAAGCCGTTCGCGTCGTTGGCGAGACTTCGCACTTCCCGTCATCCCCGCCTGCTGTAAGTCCTTGCTGGAGAAAATCACCGGTTCGTCTGGTGCCTCCGTGTACAGATGGGCCAATGATGCCTTGATGGTGTCAGGATCAGCGTGTTCGACACCCAAGCTACCGTGAGCCTCGGTTGGAACACCCTGGTCGCGTCTGATGAAAGCGTGTTGGACCCCTGGAATGGCCTGTGAAATCATCTTCCGCAGGCGTTCACCATTGAAATCAGGGTCGGTAAATACGATCAATCCCCGGCTCGCTTGTAACTTCTTCAAGCGTGCCAAGTCAGATTCATCTAGGGCTGAGCCGTTCGTTTCGTACGTATCGGCATCGACAGCCTTGAGAATCTGCTTGGTGTCGTCCTTTCCTTCAACTACAATTACTTCTTTAATCTTCGTCATGCTTTCGTTCCTTTAAGAAAAGTTTGGTGGCGTTTTGGAAGGTCTGGTATGCGACCTGGCTTGCTTCCACCTGCTTAAGTTCTGCGATGGCGTCAACCACGAACTTAGTAAATGCCGGCTCGTTTTGCTTACCACGGTATGGCGCCGGCGTCAGGTATGGTGCGTCTGTCTCGACCATCATCCGTTTGAGGGGAATGGCCTTGACTGCTTCATGCACCTCTTCTGCGCTCCCAAAACTGGCGACCCCGCTGAATGAAATCATCATCCCCAGGTCCATGAACTTCTCGGCCCACTCAGGAGAACCGTTGAAGCTGTGCATGACCCCGCCGAATTCTGCGACACGGGAGTTCTTCAGCACGTCATAGGTATCTTCCAGGGCATCGCGACAGTGGATTGAAACTGGCAAGTCCAGCTGGGCAGCCCAGTCGAGTTGTTCCTCGAAGATCGCGCGTTGACGGTCGTGAGGTGAATGTTCGTCGTTGAAATAATCAAGTCCGATTTCACCGATAGCAACTACTTTAGGATCGTGGAGCTGTTGCCAGAGTTGGTCCTTAGCTGCTTGATCAAAGTTAGCGATGTCCTCCGGGTGCCAACCAATGATTGGGTGCAGGTTCTCGTATTGTTCACCGAGTTCCAGTGCACGTTGGTTGAGCTGGGCGTTAGAGCCGACGATGTTCATCTGGGTGATGCCGTAATGTTGGGCCCGGTTTTCGAAGGCCGCGACGTCATCATAGAAGTGGTCGTCATTGAGGTGGGTATGTGAATCGTAAACCTGCTTCCAGTCTTTACGTTGCTTTCCCATGATTAACCTAATTCCAGACCTGGTTCGAGGCTGTCATCAACGGTCACAACTTGAACTTGTCCATCCTTTTCAACTGACAGCAACATACCTTGACTGAGTTCTCCACGCATCTTCCGTGGCTTCAAGTTAGCGACGATCAGCACCTTCTTGCCCACTAATTCAGATGGTTCTGGGTACCACTTGGCGATACCAGAGAGGATTTGGCGACCTTCATCCGTACCGTCATCCATGTGGAACTTCAAGAGCTTGTCGGCACCTTCCACGTGGTCAGCGGAAGTGATCTTTGCGACCTTGAGCGAAACCTTATCGAACGCTTCAATCCGGATGGCCTTCTTGCCGTCTTCTTCAGCAGGTTCTTCAGCGTTTTGAGCTTCCTTCTTTGCTGCTTCCATGGCTTTGCGACCCTTTGTCTTTTGGTTAGCACTCATTTGGCTCTTGATGAATTCTACTTCTTCCTTCACATCAAGACGTGGGAAGATTGGCGTACCCTTTGCAACCACTTGTACTTCAGCTGGGAAGTCGTTGAATTCAACATCGATCAAGCTGATTTCGTCTTCAGCAAGTCCGAGCTGCTGACAAATTTGCTTTGGTGCGTCTGGCATTACTGGTTGGATCAGAGCAGCGACTACCCGCAAACTCTTGGCAAGGTGCGTCATGACGTCAGATAATACTTCGGCCTTGCTGTCATCCTTTGCCAATACCCATGGTTCAGTTTCATCGATGTACTTGTTGGCGCGTGAAACTAACTTCCATACTGCAGACATAGCGTCAGCGAAGTGGGTTTGGTCCATTTCTTCCTTGAATTCAGCCACCGCTTCAGCTGCAGTCTTTTCAAGGTCGGCATCAAAGTCAGTGCTTGCGTCGTTGCTACCCTTGATCTTGCCACCTTGGTACTTGTTGATCATGGCAACAGTCCGGTTTAAGAGGTTACCGAGGTCGTTTGCCAAGTCGTAGTTTACCTTGTCGACGAAATCTTCTGGACTGAAGACACCGTCATTACCAAATGGCATGGACTTGAGGAGGTAGTAGCGTGTAGCGTCGAGGCCGTAGCGTTCTACCAGGGTTTCTGGGTAAATCACGTTCCCCTTAGACTTGGACATCTTACCGTCCTTCATCGTCAACCAGCCGTGGCCGATAACGTGCTTAGGAAGTGGCAGACCAAGTGCGTGGAGCATGATTGGCCAGTAGATGGTGTGGAAGCGGACAATTTCTTTCCCTACCATGTGAACATCGGCAGGCCAGTACTTCTTGAAGTTGGAGTCATCATCAGTACCGTAGCCGAGAGCAGTGATATAGTTGGACAATGCGTCAATCCATACGTAAACAACGTGCTTTGGATCGCTAGGAACCTTAACACCCCAGTTGAAGGATGTCCGGGTAACTGCCAAGTCTTCCAGGCCCGGCTTTAAGAAGTTGTTTACCATTTCGTTCATCCGTGAGCTTGGTTGGATGAAGTCAGGGTGTTGCTTGTAGTAATCCATCAACCAGTCAGCGTACTTGCTCATCTTGAAGAAGTAAGATTCTTCCTTGACCAATTGTACTTCGTGACCAGATGGTGCCTTACCACCGATGACCTTGCCGTTGTCGTCACGGTATACTTCAGCGAGTTGGCTTTCAGTGAAGTATTCTTCGTCGTCCACTGAGTACCAGCCAGTGTATTCGCCCTTGTAAATGTCACCTTGCTTTAAGAGTTGTTCAAAAATCTTTTGAACAGCCTTTTCGTGGTAGTCGTCAGTGGTCCGGATGAACTTGTCGTTGGTGATCTTCAAAGTCTTCCATAACTTCTTGATTCCATCAGCCATTTGATCCACGTATTCTTGTGGTTGCATGCCGAGCTTTTCGGCCTTTTGTTCAATCTTCAGACCGTGTTCATCTGTACCGGTCAGGTAGAAGACATCGTAACCATTCAGCCGTTTGAAACGTGCTTCAGCATCACACGCCACAGTGGTGTATGAATTACCAATGTGAAGCTTACCAGATGGATAGTAAATTGGTGTTGTAATGTAATAGGTTGGTTTTTGTGTAGCCATATGAGGCCCCTCTTTCTTCTAAGATGTATTCGTTTAAGTATAGCATAAACCGCGCCATCATGCCGAGTTGACTAGCTAAAAAAGGTCGAGTTGTTCCGGCGAGCGTGGCGCTAATCCGCTGAAATGGACACCCAGGATTTTCTGCATCGTCAGCGCATTCGGTGCAGCATCGCGTCCGGAGTTGTTATTGAAAATTATACATACCTCTGACGGCTGCGGGTCCAGCTTTCTCACTGCATCCGCAAATCCTGCCAGTTCGCTGTCGGAGTACTTGTACAGAGTGCGGGTGCTCCGCCATTGATCGTCTTGATTGGCCCATCCAGCTTGGTTTCGACCATGCAGCCGGAGCATCGCCAGTTTAGGATTGGTGGTGACCAGTTCAAATGGCACCGTCGTCCCCGGCAAGCGTGGTTCGTCGACAGCTACCAGCGTGAATCTCAGGTCCTGGCAGTATTGAACAAGCGACGGAAAGACAGCCGGTGAGTACCAGCTACTATTACGAAATTCGACCGCAATCGGCAAGTCCCCCATCCACTCACGGATTAATCGGAGGTACGCAATATCGGCGACGCTGGCGTCAAAGTATGGTGGAAACTGGAAGAGAATCGTCTTCAGTTGACCAGTCGCAATCAGCGGTGAAATTGTCCGCCGGTACTGGATAAAGAGCTGTTCGAGTTCACTCTTCTCCTGTCCTCGTTGGTGTAAGGTCATCCCCTGGTTGGCCTTGATGATGAACTGGAATTCTTCCGGCACCATCTCGAGCCAGCGCTGAATCGTACTCATCTGGGGAAGCGCATAAAAGAAGGTATCAACCTCGACGACGGGGAAGTACTGCGCGTATTCATCTAACGTCACGGGGCGTTGTTCGCCATGGATCAGAGCCGGATGCTCAGTCCAAGTCGTCGTTCCCATCGTAATTTTGGCTGTCATAAATACCTCCTTTCCACAAAAAAGCCGGGCCGGATATACCAGCCCGACTCGCCCTAAATCTCTGGGAGAACTTCTAAGTCGATCTTTTCTTGGTTGATGATCACCTTATGAGCCTTGTCGATCGTCTCTGTGATGTCTTCCAGGACTTGGAATGCTTCTTCAATCACTTGTTCTGCCATGTCATCGAAGGATTCGATAAAGTCCCCCGTGATCTTTAATTGGTCATAATCAAAGATCTCTTCGACACGGCGACGGATGTTCTTTAATTGCTTGGTGTTGGCCTTGTAGAGGTAGGTCAATAAACGACTCTCCAAGCTCACCTGGGTAAATGACACACCGTTCAAGAGTTGTTCCTTGATGGATTCGTCGATGTCTTGAATCCGTTGGTGGTAGTGTTCATTGAATCGGTCAAAGACTTCTTGAATTCGACGACTGTCAATATTTGTCTTAACTGATTCGTGGCTTTCGCTCAGTCGTTCTAATTGGTCACGCATGCGGTCAACTAAATAATAATCTAAGTCATATCTCATCAAAAAGTCCCTCCTTTGTCCCTTAAATATACATTTAATGCAAGTGAAAGTAAAGCAATACGCTCATCTTTTTCTAATCTAATTTTAATCTTTCGCGAGTAAAAGAAAACCCCACCGCAAGCAGCAGGGTTTGGTGATGGAATTAACCAACCTTCACTGGAGTTTCAGGTTCTTTACCATCGATCATTTCGTTGTTATTATCAAATGCCTTGATTACCATGTTACGTACGGCGTGTGTGGTGTAGAAGGCAGTGTGAGGTGTAACAAGAACGTTGGAACGGTGCATTAAGTCCCAAAGACGGTCATCTGGGAACTTCTTGTCACGCCAATCTTCGTTAAATACACCAACTTCATCTTCGTAAGTATCCATAACGAATCCGAAGAGCTTACCACTGTCAAGAGCCTTCACAACGGCATCAGTGTCAACGAGGGCACCACGAGAACAGTTAACGATCACAGCGTCGTCCTTCATTTCAGCGATAGTGTCATCATTGATCATGTTGACGTTTTCTGGAACAGCAGGAACGTGGAGTGAGATAACGTCGGCTTGCTTGTAAAGGTCGTCGATTGAGTCAACGTAGTAACCTTGCTTCTTCAGTTCTGGGTTTTCGAACTTATCGTAAGCAATCACCTTAGCACCGAAGCCTTCCATGATTTGCATGTAAACACGGCCGATGTGACCAGTACCTACAACACCAACAACTTGGTCACGAACTTCACGACCAATAGTTGGTGCCCAACGTAAGTCACCCTTGTCAATCTTTTCGTCCAATGCCTTAGTTTGACGAAGGATACGTGCAGTTTGAATTGCTGCATGTTCAGCGATTGCGTTTGGTGAGTAAACTGGCACGTTAGTAATTTCAAAGCCAAGTTCCTTAGCCTTGTCCATATCGATGTTATCAACACCAACATTACGCAATGACATCTTGGTGATACCCATGTCAGCGAGTGCTTGTAAGGTTTCAGCCTTGTAGTCAAGTTGTTGGTATACAACTACACCATCGGCACCCTTAGCCTTAGCAGCAGTTTCGGGCGTTAACAGTTCGTCGGTGTATTCTACATCTACTTCTGGATGTTGTTCATCCCATTCCTTAACGTATGGTTCTTCGTCCTTACGAATACTAAATGCAAAAATCTTTTTATTAGCCATTATCCAGACTCCTTTTCGTAAAAATCCTGTCTGTCTATCAAAATGTAAACACCAATTTACATACCAATTATATAGCTATCTCCCCTTCCGGTAAAGATTCCTTGCCCAATATCGTTAAATTTCTCACAAAATAAAAACCGCCCTAAGTAGTGCCTAGAGCGGTTCTTGTGATGAGTATTTTTATCTCATTGTTTTTATGAAACAGGATGATCGAGAGTGCTTACGCCGGGCTTCCAAGTCTTGTAACCTGTGTAATCCGCGGTGTGCAAAAGCTTTTCAGCGTTCTTGATACGATCTTCGGTAGGCGTTTGTGTACCCTTCAACCGGTATGGGATACCAAGTTGTTCGTACTTAGGTTCACCATATGAGTGGTAAGGAAGTACTTCAAACTTTTCAACGTTACGAAGATTCTTCTTAACGTATTCACCCAGTTCAGCCAGGTATTCGTCATTGTCAGTGATTCCTGGAACCAAGACGTGACGGATCCAAACTGGCTTACCGATCTCAGACAGGTATTCCGCCATATCCAAGATGTTCTTGTTTGTCCAACCAGTGAGCTTTGTGTGCTCTTTATCATTGATATGTTTAAGGTCGACCAACAGGATATCAGTATATTCCATTAATTCGTTAAACTTACTAAACCAAGGTTCTTCACGAGTAAATGGATGTCCACAAGTATCTAGGCAGGTACTGATGCCTTGTTCCTTGCACTTCTTAAACAAATCAATTACAAAATCAATCTGCAGGAGAATTTCACCACCGGAGCAAGTAACACCACCTTGTTCTCCCCAGAAACTGCGGTATGGCATGGCCTTGTCAATGATCTCTTGTGCGGTCATCTTCGTACCAACACCAATCTTCCACGTATCAGGGTTATGGCAATACTTACATCTCATGTTACATCCCTGGACGAAGACTGTGAAACGAATTCCGGGACCGTCCACCGCACCGAACGTATCGGTTGAGTGCACGAAACCTTGGACTTGTCCGTCTTCAGTCACAGGTACACCTGGCAATAATTCACTCATCCTGCCACCTGCTTCCTAACAAATTTTATACTCGGGTATACCACCGACATTATACTACATGTGTTGGTGGTAAGTTCTTGAAATAACGTCGTCTTGTTGTTCCTTAGTCAAGTCTGCGAAGTATACACAGTAACCAGAAACACGAATAGTTAATGATGGGTAGTTTTCTGGGTGTGCTTGGGCATCACGTAACATAGCTGGGTTAAGTACGTTGATGTTCAAGTGGTGACCCATGTTGTCCATGTAACCATCAATCATGTGTACCAAGGTATCGATCTTAGCGTCCATGTCGTGACCAATTGATTCTGGAGTCAAGTGGAACGTGTTGGAGATACCATCAGTAGCGTATTGGTATGGCAACTTAGCAACAGAAAGAAGTGAAGCTAAGGCACCATTTTCATCGGCACCGTATGATGGGTTAGCACCTGGGGCGAATGGTTCACCAGCCTTACGACCATCTGGAGTAGTACCAGTGTTCTTACCGTAAACAACGTTAGAAGTGATAGTAAGAACGGAAGTAGTAAGACGTGACTTAGCTCCGCCGTAGAGGTGGTGACGCTTCATAGTAGTGTAGAGTTCCTTAACAAGCCATTCAGCGATGGAGTCTACACGGTCGTCGTTGTTACCGTACTTAGGGAAGTCCTTGTCAACCTTGAAGTCAACTGCAAGACCATCTTCGTTACGGATAACCTTAACGTGACCGTACTTGATAGCTGAAATTGAGTCAGCGGCGTGTGAGAGACCGGCGATACCAGTTGCGAAACTGTATTGAAGGTCGGTGTTCTTCAATGCCATTTGTGCTGATTCGTAGTTGTACTTGTCGTGCATGTAGTGAATGATGTTGAGGGCGTTAACGTATACGTCACCCAGCCATTCCATCATGTCCTTGAACTTTTCCATGAAGTCATCGTAGTCGATGTATTCAGTGGTAATTGGCTTAAGCTTTGGACCAACTTGTTGACCAGTACGTTCGTCACGACCACCGTTGATAGCGTAAAGAACAGCCTTAGCCAAGTTAGCACGAGCACCGAAGTATTGTGAACCGTTGTCGATTGGTTGAGCGGATACACAACATGCAATACCGTAGTAATCGCTACCCCAAGTCTTAACCATCAAATCATCGTTTTCGTATTGAATAGTTGAACTTTCAATAGAAACACTAGTAGCGTAACGCTTGAATGGTTCTGGAAGGCGGTCACTCCAGAGCAAAGTAATGTTTGGTTCTGGAGCTGGGCCCATAGTACTCAAAGTGTGAAGGAAACGGAAGGCAGTCTTAGTAACGTGGTGACGGCCATCGAGTCCCATACCACAGAGTGAAAGGGTTGCCCAAATTGGGTTACCAGAGAAGAGTTGGTCGTATGCATTAGTCCGCATGAAGCAAACCATACGAAGCTTCATAGTGAAGTGGTCGATCAATTCTTGTGCTTGCTTTTCAGTCAATACACCGTTCTTCAAATCACGTTCAATGTAAATGTCGAGGAAGGCATCGATACGACCGATTGACATTGCGGCACCGTTTTGTTGCTTGATGGCAGCAAGGTAACCGAAGTAGAGCCATTGAATAGCTTCTTGAGCGTTAGTAGCTGGCTTTGAAATGTCATAGCCGTATGACTTAGCCATTTCCTTAATTTGGCCAAGGGCACGGATTTGGTCGGAAAGGTGTTCACGCATTTGGATGACATCATCAGTCATTTCACGGTCACCGTAGTTCTTGAGGTCTTCTTGCTTGTCAGCGATCAGACGGTCAATACCGTAGAGGGCAACACGTGGGAAGTCAGCGATGATACGACCACGACCATATGAGTCTGGTAAACCAGTGATAACCTTGTTGTGACGTGCACGGTGAATTTCTTCAGTGTATGCGTCAAAGACACCTTGGTTGTGAGTCTTTGCAAGGTTTTCGAATACGTAATCAGTTTCTGGGTCAATGGTAAAGCCGTTTTCAGCAAGGGCACCCTTTGCCATACGAATACCACCAAATGGCATTAATGAACGCTTCATTGGCTTGTCAGTTTGAAGACCAACAATCTTTTCGAGTGGCTTGTCAAGGTAACCAGGCTTGCTGGAAGTGATAGTAGATACCAACTTAGTGTCGGCGTCTAATGGTCCACCGTGCTTACGTTCCTTGAGCTTCAGGTCCATCAACATGTCGTTCAACTTAGTAGTTGCTTCGGTTGGGCCTTCAAGGAATGATTCGTCACCATTGTATTGAGTGAAGTTGTCTTGGATGAATTCACGAATGTTAACTTCTTCCTTCCAACGTTCACCCTTGAAACCAGCCCAAGCGTCATTGATTTCTTCTTTAGTGACAGGGTCAATTCTAGTTTCTGTAGTAGCCATAATATAGCCTCCTTAAGCTTATCAATCCAAATAAGCAACATAGATACTTGTGTAACATCTCTTTGTGAAATGCTTTGGCTGAGTTCTAAATACATCCCTTAGCCTACAACCTTATTTTACACAGAGTAAAATAAATGTAAACGCTTTTTTGTATAAAAAATATGGCGTTTTAAGCATAAGAGGGGCTGTCTCTAGTAAAAAAACCGCTAAAGCAGCGGTTTTTACAGATAATTTAAATTTTATTAAACTCTTTTTTCAGTGCCGTAGCTTGCAGTTCTACAACATTGTTCTTATTAAAACGAGCGAAGACAATCGCTTCATCCAAATAGCGGACGATCGTTTGAGTTGTTTGTTCCTCATTCACGGCATTATTAGCTGCCAGAAGCTTGATCCGTGGCATAAAGAATGTGTATGACCGTTGTGAACTCAAGTCGGTCGCAACTGCTAATCTAGCGCCACAATCCAAGTAACGTTCACGCAAGTTTTCATATTCAGCCACGTAGTAAAACATCATAATAACCCGGTTATAATAAGACTTTTTGGCTTTAACCTCGAGTACTTTATCATCCAAATTATCGAGGAATCTGATGACTTTACCAAAGAAGAAGTCGGCCTTATCGAGCTGGTCTTGGCGGGCGTACAAGATCCCCAGACCCAAGTATGCCAGCTGTGAGTAAATCGACCGGTGCATTTCATCGAGCTTGTCGAGGATTTGGGTGAAATTAAACACTGTGTCTGACGTATGGGAGTTGGTCAGAGTATCCATCATCCCCCGCAAGTAGAAGAATTGCATCTTGTCTTGGTAACCTTTGATTTGATCTTCAGTCACTTCTTCCATCATTTCAACCGCTGGACGGTAGTGTTCAAGCATCATTAACTCTTCAACCCGGTCCAGTAAACGTGGACTATTTTTATAGTTCATCTTTTCGTCGTCGAGGTCGTCAATTGAAATATCCAGACGTTCACATAACTTATTCAAGATCATCAGTGATGGAACTTGACCCCGACTTTCAAACTTGCTCACCGTCGATTGTGTACAGATCCCCTTCGTCAATGCCGTTTGGGAGATTCCACACTCTTTTCGGCGCTGAATAAATCTTTCGGCATTAATTTTCATTTGGTAAACTGCCCCTTTATTCGTGAATTCCGAGAGCTATTTTGGCGAACCGGCTCATCTTGTCGATACCCCATACTGGTTCCCAAACTAGGTCAATTTTACAGCTGTTCACACCATCCACAGAAGTTGCGTTTGCGATGATTGTGTTGCTCAAAAGGTCGCCAAGTGGGCATCCCATCGTTGTCAAAGTCATCGTGATCAAGCATTCACCCTTGTCATCAACTTGGACGTCATAGATCAAGCCGAGGTTGACCAGATCGATCCCTAATTCAGGGTCAATCACGTGTTCCAGAGCCCGCATGACTTCTGTTTCAATTGGTGAGAATTCTTTTTTGTCTTCTGCCATCGTTATCCTCCTTAACCGATTGAGCCTTCCATTTCAAAGCTAATCAGCCGGTTTAATTCAACTGCGTATTCCATTGGCAGCTGCTTGGTGAATGGTTCCACGAATCCCATGATGATCATCTCAGTCGCCTTGGCTTCTGAAATACCACGACTCATCAGGTAGTAGAGTTGTTCTTCAGAAATCTTGGAAACCTTGGCTTCGTGTTCCATTGCGACGTGTGCATTGTCAATTTCGTTGTATGGGATCGTATCTGATGAGGATTTATCGTCCATAATGATCGTGTCACATTCAACGTGGGCCTTGGAGCCGTCTGACTTCTTGGTGAAACGAACTGTACCACGGTAGTCAGTGGAACCACCAGTCTTGGCAATTGACTTAGAAACAATTGAACTAGAGGTGTTTGGCGCATTGTGAATCATCCGGGCACCGGAATCTTGGTGAATCCCGTTACTTGCCACAGCGATTGACAGCATAGTACCACGCGCACCTTCCCCGTTCAGGTAGACACTAGGGTACTTCATTGTGACCTTGGATCCGAGGTTTCCGTCGACCCATTCCATCGTCGCGTTTTCGTCGGCAGCTGCCCGCTTAGTTTCCAGACTGTAAACATTGTCAGACCAGTTTTGGATAGTGGTGTAACGGCAGTATGCGTCCTTTAAGACATTAACTTCTACGACAGCCGCGTGCAGTGAGTCGGAGGAGTAGTTTGGCGCGGTACAACCCTCGACGTAATCCACGCTGGCGCCTTCATCGACAATGATCAGCGTCCGTTCAAATTGACCTGTGTTTTCAGCGTTCAAACGGAAGTAAGATTGGATTGGCGTCTTTGTTTTCACACCCTTAGGAACGTAAATGAAAGAACCACCAGACCATACAGCTGCGTTGAGGGCCGCAAACTTATTGTCGGTTGGGTGAACCAACTTACCGAACCACTTCTTAAATAATTCTGGGTATTCACGAAGGGCCGTGTCGGTATCAGTGAAGATGATTCCGAGCTTTTCAAATTCATTCTTCATGTTGTGGTAAACCACTTCAGATTCGTACTGTGCTGAAGAACCGGCCAAGTACTTTCTTTCCGCTTCTGGCACACCGAGACGATCGAAAGTCCGCTTCAAATCTTCTGGAACATCATCCCAGTCGCGGAACTTCTTATCAGTCATCTTTTGGTAGTAAAGCATGTTTTCCAAATCCAGTTCTGACAAGTCAGGACCGAACTTTGGCATTGGCATCTTCTTGTAGATCCGGTAGGCCTCAAGACGGTAATCCAGCATCCATTGTGGTTCGTGCTTTTCGGCTGAGATTTGCCGAACAACATCTTCAGTCAAGCCCCGACCAGTTGAAAAGACCGGTTTCACATCATCGTGGAAACCATATTCGTATTGTTCATCGTTATTTACGATGCTTGCTGCGTCTTCACTCATAACTATTCCTCCTCGTCGTTTTCTTTCAGCAATGCGCGTTGCAGTGCCCACCAGGAAATCGTGGCGCACTTGATTCTTGCAGGGAATTCCATAATACTCGTCAGGATTTGCGCATCCCCTAATGCATCTAAATCTTCTTGTGTATGTTCTTTGCCGATCGCCATGTCAGAAAAGGTCTTGGCCATGTTGAGCGCTTCGTCAACCGTCTTACCCTTGACCGCTTCCGTCATCATGCTGGCTGAGGCCTGGCTGATCGTGCATCCAGAACCCGTGTAGCCGATGTTTTTGATCCGGTTGTCTTCTACTTCGACTTCGACATTGATCGTGTCACCGCACGTTGGGTTGTGAACGGTCATTTTGTTTGTCGGATCGGCAATTTCATGCTTGTTGTGCGGGTTATTGGCGTGGTCCAGGATCACTTCCCGGTACAAGCCGTTTAATTTAGATAATCCCACCGTTAAAGAACTCCTTTGTTGCCTTGATCGCCTTAATCAGCTGGTCGGCATCTTCTTTAGTATTGTAAAAGTAAAAACTTGCCCGCGTGGTTGCGCTGACCCCGAGTGCTTCCATCAGTGGTTGCGCACAGTGGTGACCTGCCCGGACCGCGACACCTTCCGCATCAAGCGCGGTGGCCACGTCATGTGGGTGCAGGTTGTCCATATTAAACGCAATTACGCCGGTATGATCTTTGGGATCTTGGGGCCCGTAAACCGTCACGTATGGCAGTGCTTCTAATTGCGGCAGGACGTAATCAACTAGTTCCTGCTCACGCGCCGCCACCTCGTCCATCCCCAGTTCGTTGAGGTAATCAATCGCAGTGCCTAAAGCAATCGCCCCGGCAATGTGTTGTGTCCCCGCTTCGAACTTGAATGGGATGTCGGCGAACTCTGTGTGGTCACGGTGGACGGATGCGATCATTTCACCACCGTATTGATATGGTGGCATGTTGCGCAAGAGTTCCGCCTTGCCGTATAAAACACCAATCCCGGTTGGACCCATCATCTTGTGGCCGGAGAATGCGTAGAAATCAACGTCCAGGTCTTGTACGTCAACCGGCATGTGGGGAACGGATTGAGCTCCATCCCCGACAAAGACCGCCCCATGATCGTGTGCCAGAGCTGCCAATTCCTTGATTGGATTGATGGTGCCCATGACATTACTTGCGTGAGCGACCGCGACGATCTTAGTTTTGTCGGTGATTTTTTGCTTGGCATCTTCCATATCAAGCGTGCCTTCATCAGTCATCTCGATGTACTTGAGCTTGGCACCCTTTTGAATCGCCAGTTGTTGCCAAGGGATCAGGTTACTGTGGTGTTCCATGATGGAAATCACAATTTCATCACCTTCATGCACATTGGTGGACCCATACGTGGATGCGACCAGGTTCAAACCGTCCGTGCATCCCTTGGTGAAGATGATCTCCCGACTGTCGGCCGCGTTGATGAAGTGTTGGACCTTGACCCGGGCAGCTTCGTACTGTTCGGTCGCCCGTTCAGCTAGGGTGTGCACTCCGCGGTGGACGTTGGCGTTGTCGTGTTGGTAAAAATCAACCAGCTTGTCGACTACCGCATTCGGTTTTTGCGCCGTGGCTGCGTTGTCGAGGTAGGCAAAGCGTTCGCTGTTAATTGATTGATCCAGGATGGGAAAGTCTCCCGTCAGATCACTGATTTTCTTGGCCATCAGACAGCTTCCTTTCGAGAATGTCGATTAACTTTTGACGAACATCTGCAGCTGGAATGGCACTCAAGACGGATCCTAAGAAACCACGGATAACCATCCGTTCAGCTTGCTTGCGTGGAATACCACGACTCATCAGGTAGTACATTTGACGCTTGTCGACCGGACCAACACTAGCTGCGTGACCGGCTTCCACGTCATTTTCATCGATCAAAAGAATTGGGTTGGCATCCCCGCGCGCATCGTCTGACATGATCAGGACACGGTTTTGTTGGTCAGCCTTGGCACCGTGAGCACCGTGGATAATTTGACCGATACCATTGAAGATCAATTCGGACTTTTCGAGGATTACACCACGTTGGTTGATCAAACCTTGCGTGTGCTTACCGCGGTTAGTAACACGGTTGTTGACACCGACTTCTTGTTGACGGGTAGTGACGGAAATCATCTTGGAGTTGGCGTAACCACCTTCACCAATCAATTCAGAATCCATATCACCGACAGTATCACCATCGTTCATCAAGCCGACTGCCCATTCTACGTGAGCGTCACGGCCGATATCTGCACGGCGCTTGAAGTAAGTATGTGTGTGTGCACCGAGTTCGTCTAATGATGAGAAGTCAATTTCACTATTATCCCGCGCAATTAATTCAATCATCATGTTGGCAGGATTTTCCTTGTCACCGACAGTGGTCAGGTGTTGCAAGAACTTAACCTTACTACCGCGGTCAGCGATAACGAGAACGTGTGAAATCAGTGGTTCTTCTTGCGTGCTGTCTTGGACTAATTCGGCTTCGATTGGCTTTTCAATTTCGACATTCTTAGGAACATAGAGGAATAATCCAGCATTCAGGTATGCCATGTGGTACGCCGTCAGTAGGTTTTCGTCGGCCTTGATTGCGGTCATGAAGTAGCGGTCAAAGAGGTCGGCGTGTTCGCGTGCGGCGGTGAAAATGTCGGTCAGGATCACCCCGGCAGCCTTAAGTTTTTCAGGAATATGAACCTTGACAGTAGTTTGTCCAACTTGGGTCACACGGATGACTTCTTCGTCCGGAGTGAATTCTTCCAGGTGTGGGTCAGATTCTACCCAGTTGAGTTGTTTCTTGATCAGTGGCCAGTCATAGTATGTGAACCGTTGCATCTTTGGCAAACGGAGCTCAGTCATCAATTCACGAGCGGCCAGACGCTTTTCGAGCAAGCTGGCTGGTTCGTTATTTTGTTGGCTGGCTGCGGTTAGCTGTGCCTTTGCTTGTGCTAAATCCATGTCAAAGCCCCCTAGTCTTCGTCGTCAACTAGTTTGATGTCGAGTCCTAATTCATCACGTAAGCCTGCGTAACCTTCGTCTTCCAGCTTCTTAGCCAGTTCAGGGCCACCAGTCTTAACGATCTTACCGCCCATCATCACGTGAACGGTGTCAGGCACGATGTAGTTAAGCAGACGTTGGTAGTGAGTGATGATCAATGAACCGAAGTTGTCGCCACGCATGGAGTTCACACCCTTGGAGACAACTTTCAAGGCATCGATATCCAAACCAGAGTCAATTTCATCCAAGATCGCAAATGAAGGTTCGATCATCAACAATTGGAGGATTTCGTTCCGCTTCTTTTCACCACCAGAGAAGCCTTCGTTAAGGTAACGTTCGGTCATCTTTTGGCTCATATCAAGTAATTCGAGGTTCTTGTCGAGCTTCTTAATGAAGTCCATAACTGAAATTTGGTCGTCATCTGCACGGCGCGCATTGATTGCGGCACGCAGGAATTCAGCATTAGTAACCCCTTGAATTTCAGCTGGGTATTGCATAGCAAGGAAGAGACCCTTGCGTGCACGTTCGTCGACTGGCATATCCAGAATGCTCTCGCCGTCTAAGAGGATGTCACCTTGAGTAACGTGGTATCCAGATTGACCCATGATAGTTTGGGAAAGAGTAGACTTACCTGTACCGTTTGGACCCATGATCGCATGGATTTCACCGGTATTCATCTTCAGGTTAACGCCCTTTAAGATTTCCTTTTCCTTTTTGCTTTCTTCGTCCATTACAGCAACATGCAAGTCGCGCACTTCTAATGTGGCCATTTATATGCATCCCCTTAAAAAGTATTCCTAGATATTCCAAAATGTTTTGGTAAAAATAGTACAATAACATTATAATACGTTTAATTTCGAAATAAAACTTCCAAAAAAAGATTTTTCAAACGCTTACATCGGAGTATAATATCACTAACAAGTTATAGAGATATATACAAAAGGAATATTTCGTGAGGGAATAATATGCAAAAGTTTGAATACACACTTCATTCATTTAATTGCTTAAACAAGCCGACAGCGAGTCGTCTGCATAACATGGGGCTTTGTGAAGGATGTCTAGTCAAGGTCATCCGTCGCTACCCTTTTCACGGCCCAGTAATAATTGAAAATAATCACCAGCTAATTGGGATTCGCTATCAAGACTTCACAGCACTCACGGAGGGCTTTACTAAATGATTAACGTCGCATTGATTGGTAACCCCAACACTGGTAAAACTACGCTCTTTAACTCCCTCACAGACAAGTATGCCTTCGTCGGTAACTGGACGGGTGTGACCGTCGAAAAGAAAGTCGGGACGCTAAAAAATTCCGATATCCAGATTGTCGACCTGCCCGGTGCATACTCCCTCAACCCGATCACGAAGGATGAAGCAGTTGTGTCATCCTACCTGCTCGAAAATATTCCCGATTTAATTCTCAACATCACCAACGCCAGTCAGCTCAAGCGGAATTTACTTCTGACAGTCGAAGTGCTTGAGCGGGGCTTACCGGTGATTTTAATTTTGAATATGATTGATGACCTGCGTCGGCTCGGGCAATCATACGATCTCGAACTACTCGCCCACCAACTGGGATGTCAGATTGCGACAACCAACGCCCGGGGGCAACAAGGTATCAAAGAATTACGGGAAAAGATCCTCGACCACGAAAACATCAAAGGGCACCAACTAATCTTGAACTACCCTACCATGGTCAACCAGGCAATCCGGCAAGCAACCGAGGCCCTGATCAGTGATTACGGATACGACGAAGAGACGGCCCGCTGGTTAGCGATTGGCTACATTGACCAAAGCGATGCCATCCGTGAATACGCGGACGAACACGAGCTTAAGCCACTGCTTAGCCAGGCGAAATACTATGATGCACAGAAGTTGGCGGATGCAATTTACGAAACTCGGCTGACCTTCATCGAACACCTACTGGAAGAAGCGCAGAAAAGTAGTATGGCCAAGGGTGAACCCCAGATCACTAGCCGGATCGATAAGATTGTTACCAACCCGATCCTGGGACTGCCAATCTTTGCGGGAATTTTTTACCTGATGTTTAAGCTGTCCTTTGAATGGGTTGGGACGCCACTATCGGATAAGCTCGACTGGTTCCTGTCTGGTCCGGTGTCTGACCTCGCCAACCACTACCTACTTGAGATTGGTGCCATCGCTCCGTTGCGGTCGCTGATTGTCAACGGACTGATTGCGGGTGTCGGCGGTGTTCTTGCCTTTATCCCCCAGATCTTCACCTTGTTTGCCTGCATTTCGTTGCTCGAAGACTCGGGTTACATGGCACGGGCGTCACTGGTGACTGATAGGTTGATGCAGCTGATTGGATTGAACGGGAAATCCTTCATTCCGCTGATCATCGGTTTTGGTTGTAACGTTACCGGGATCATGGCAGCACGGACGATTGAGCAGCCCAACGAACGCCTGGTTACCACTCTGGTGATGCCATTCATGAGTTGTTCCGCACGGCTACCAATATACGGTTTGATTGTCTCGGCATTCTTCCCTGAACACCAGGCGCTGATTGTTCTCTCGATTTACTTCTTGGGAATTATCGTAGCGCTGTTTGTGGCGAAGATGTACCAGGTGATTTTCCGTGTCAAGGAACGCTCCGTCTTCATCATCGAACTGCCTGAATACCACCTGCCCCGCCTCGACATCATCTGGCATGGGACCTGGGATAAGGGTAAGGGATTCATCAAAAAGGCTGGTACGATTATCTTTGCCGGGACAGTTATCATCTGGCTCTTGTCCAGTTTCTCGATTCACGGCTTCGAACCTAACTCCACGCAGAGTTTCGCAGCTGACCTTGGACGAGGACTCTTGCCATTATTCAAGCCAATCGGCATCAACCAGTGGCAAACCATCAGTGCCCTGTTCACCGGAATTCTTGCCAAGGAAGTGATCACATCCAGTATGATGGTCATGTTCCACACCAGTAGCCAAGCCGTCTTGATTGCATCACTGGGTCACTTCATGAATCCGGTCGGCGCCTACTCAATGATGGCGTTCGTCCTGCTCTACATCCCATGTTTCGCCACTCTGGCAACCATCAAGCAGGAAACTGGTTCGAATAAGTGGACCATCTTCTCCTGCGTGATGAGTCTAGGGATTGCCTACATCGTTTCGTTCATTATTTTCCAAATCGGTTCACTAATTTTCTAGGAGTTTGAGAGTATGCAGTTATTTATAAACATTGTACTGATTGTGCTGATCATCGCGATTGCGGTTGCGATCATCGTGCGGACCTTCCGTAAAGTCAAAGAAGGCGGTAAGTGCGCTGCCTGTGATTACGACTGCGAGGCCAAGCGGTTGAAAGACCAACACGATAAAATGACGATTAAATAAAAGGAAGTTG
>JAUMUE010000025.1 GCA_030530845.1 Limosilactobacillus sp. | reverse complement strand
GCCAAGCGGTTGAAAGACCAACACGATAAAATGACGATTAAATAAAAGGAAGTTGAGAAAATTCTCAACTTCCTTTTTCTATACTCTTAATTCATCAAAGAATTTCGTTGCGTCCTCTTGCACCATCGTAAAGTCGAATGGAAAATTGAGGACTTGTTGGTTGACAGCGATCACCTTGGCAGCTAGATTACGGTATTCCAGCAAGCCAGCAAATGGGTAGACCTTCATCGATGTACCAACGATCACAACCAGGTCAGAGTTTTGCATCGCCTGGACGGAATTAACAATATCACTTTGTTTAATTCCTTCGTCGTAGAGTACCACGTCTGGGCGGAGTGGACCACCATCCGTTGCGTGAATCCGACTCTTCAGGTATTCCTCAATCGGTACGGTTTGCCCACACTTTTCGCAGTAAACGTTGAAGAGGTTACCATGGAAATCAATCAGGTGCTTAGTCCCCGCCTCTTCATATAGATTGTCGATGTTTTGCGTGATTACTGTAGCGCGGTCCTGCTGAGTCAGTTGGGCCTGCTTTTTGTGAATCACATTTGGCTTAGCGTCAGGAAAATAGAGGTTTTTCTTGCAAAAATCGTAGAAACCCTCAGGATCACTGACGAAGTAACGGTGGCTCAGGTAGTATTCCGCATTGCGGTTTTGCGTGTAGAGACCGTTTGCGGAACGAAAATCTGGAATACCGGACGCGGTCGAAACACCGGCACCGGTCAAAAAGACAATCTGCTTTGCGTCATCAAAAGCCGCTTGAATTGCTGCATCCATGTTATTCGCCCCTTCTTACTTGTGCTAAAACTTCCTGTGCAACCCGCATGTCAACGTGGTCCAGCTCTGCCAGGCGCTTGGTGACCACGGGAACTTCTTCTGGCGTGGCGCCCACACTGACGGCGAGGGACCGGTATTGGAGTTTCATATGACCAGCCTGGATCCCTGAACTAGCGAGTGCGCGAACTGCAGCCAGGTTTTGGGCCAAACCAAGGCTGGCGGTCACGGCCGCTAATTCTTCGGCGTTCTCAATCCCACTCACCTTGTAGTTGGTCTTAGTCAGCGGGTTCAAGCCGATCGATCCCCCAACCACACCGACTGGCAGTGGCAGGGTCATCTTGCCGACCAGGTAGTCACCGTCGACGGTCCAGGTGCTGAGACCCTTGTATTGGCCATCCTTGACCGCATAGGCATGTGCCCCGGCTTCGATTGCCCGCCAGTCGTTACCACTAGCGATCATCACGGCATCGATCCCGTTCATAATTCCCTTATTGTGGGTTGCGGCACGGTATGGGTCCACCTGGGCTAATTCGCTCAGCTGCGCCATCCGTTCTGCAACTTGACGTCCAGACATCTGGGGAGTAGCCAGGTAGCGCACGTCAATCCGACATTCGACCGACTGCAAACTATGCGTGGCGTAATTACTGAGGATGGCGGTCAGGACGTTATATCCCTTATCCGTCAGCCAGTGGGCCACCGCTTCGGCCATCGTATTAACACTGTTGGCACCCATCGCCTGGCTGACATCGATCACCAAGTCTACGCTAATAAAGTCACCGGGTGTCCGCAGTTGCATATCCTTAGCACCACCGCCCCGCTTTTGCATCGATGGATGTGCGGCGTTGGCGACTTGCAGAATTTCGTCTTTGTGGTCGCCGAGCCAAGCCAAGTTTTCTTGTGTCCGTCCCTTTTCCGGCACAATCACCACTTGTCCGATCAACGCACGTACTTGCTGTGGTGCGGTGAAGCCTCCGGAGCGGGAAACTCGTTGGGCACCGTTGCTAGCAGCGGCGATCACGGATGGTTCTTCTACCACCATTGGAACCGCATATTCCTTGCCGTTAACGGTTAGGTTGAGTGCGACCCCTTCAGGCAAGCTATAGTCAGTCAGGTAATTTTCGACCAACTGATCGCCCAAAGTTGAGGTCCGTTCTTCTAAAACATTTTGGTCATCCATTGACAAATGGCGGGCCGCATAAAGCCGCGCCCGCCGTTGTTCTGGACTTAATTTGTAAAAACCGTGTTGCCAATCATTCATGATTCTGCTTCCTTTGGTTTACGTACTCGGTGATGATCCCTTCCCGAACTCCACTCTCGGAGAAGATCACACGACCGTCTGTATTTCGTTGAAGTAATGTCACCAGTGGCAACATGCCCCCGATGATGATGTCAGCACGTTCTGGTTCGAGACCAGGCATCTTCTTACGTTGTGCCAGATTCTTGCTCAAGAGCTCCCGGTAAGTCGCAAAGACTGCGCGGGAAGTCAGCTGGTAACCGTGGATGGAACGCTGACGGCTCTTGTGGTGATACGACCATGCCATCCGTGCCAGGGTCCGGTTTGCTCCACCCAGGAGAACGATTGGAACCCGTGTCGCATAACGCATCCAAGGAATCTTCTTCAGACGCTCGTTCATTGACACCTCTGCCTTGAACAGATCAGCCGCCTTAACGTAGCCATTCAAGTGGAACTGCTCTGATAGGTTCACCGCGCCGACCGGAATTGAGATCATGTTCCGTGCACGGCGTTGTTGAACCAGGATCAGTTCACAACTTGCACCACCAACATCTAAAATCAAACAGTGGTTGAGCTTGAGCGTGCGCACCACACCCAAGTAGTCGTAATAAGCCTCTTTTTTGCCTGAAAGAACCTGGAGATCGAGGCCCACTTCTTGTTTCACACGGTCTAAAAACTCTTGACGGTTATGGGCTTGCCGTACCGCTGCAGTGGTGATGGCCCGTACCTGAACATTAGGTACTTCGGAGTAAATTTTCTTGAACCGCTTGAGTGCATCGATCGTACGGTTCATCGCTTTTTCTTGGAGCATTTTCTCACGGCCCATACCTTCAGAAAGCCGTGTATTTTCCTTTACTCTCTTAATTTCTCGAAAATTACCATCTGGTGCAATTTCCGTGATCGCCATCCGCGCCGAGTTAGAGCCGAGGTCTACAATTGCGAGGTTTTCCACCATTTTCACCTCCGCTAATTAGATTTTTTCGAAAATATCTATCCTCTTTATGTTACCATGTTACGCGCTGTGAAACACTAATAAATATGCATAAAAAAAGGACCCATCGCGAAATGGGTCCGAGATAAAATTAGCTGAAGTAGTTGATACCAATAGCGTCACGAACTTCCTTCAAGGTTTGGTTTGCGACTTCATTTGCACGAGCAGAACCTTCCATCAGAACCTTGTCGACGTAATCCATGTCCGCAGCGAACTTTTCACGGCGTTCACGGATTGGCTTCAATTCAGCTTGGAGAACTTCATTTAAGTAACGCTTGATCTTCACGTCACCGAGTCCACCAGCTTGGTATTGTTGCTTCAATTCTTCTACGTGTTCCTTGTCAGGGTCAAAGATGTCGAGGTAAGTGAACACGGTGTTACCTTCCACGTGACCAGGGTCAGAAACCTTGATGTGAGTAGGATCGGTGTACATGGACATAACCTTCTTTTGGATTGTGTCTTCGTCATCAGACAGGTAAATGCAGTTACCCAAGGACTTACTCATCTTGGCGTTACCGTCGAGACCAGGGATCCGTCCTTCACCCTTTGGAGGAAATACCCCTTCAGGTTCAACCAGGATATCTTGGTCGTAAATCCGGTTGAAGGTGCGGACGATTTCACGGGTTTGTTCCAACATTGGTTCTTGGTCATCCCCGACTGGGACAGTATCAGCCTTGAAAGCCGTGATGTCGGCAGCTTGGCTTACTGGGTAAATCAAGAAACCTGCGGGAACACTTTCACCGAATTCCTTTTGCTTGATTTCAGTCTTCACGGTTGGGTTCCGCTTCAGGCGTGAAACACTCACCAGGTTGAGGTAGTGCATCGTCAATTCGTTCAATGCCGGGATTTGTGATTGCACGAAAATCGTGGACTTGGCAGGGTCAATGCCGACAGCCAGATAGTCCAGTGCAACTTCATGGAGTGAGCGACGGATCTTTTCTGGGTCGCGGGCGTTGTCAGTTAAGGCTTGTTGGTCCGCAATCATGATGAAAGTGTCGTACTTGCCGGTGTTTTGCAATGCTACCCGGTTTCGCAGTGAGCCAACGTAATGTCCGATGTGGAGCTTACCTGTTGGGCGGTCCCCAGTTAAAATAACGTGTTTTTGTTCTGCCATGAAAAAATCCTCCTTAAAGTAAAAGCGCCCTATTAGCCATCTGACTAATAGGACGCTTACGCGCGGTGCCACCTAAATTGCATTTTTTAATGCCGCTTAATGATATATTAGTTAATTTTAGAAAATCCATTTCGCACTTTGGAGACCTTTTCACCGACCGTCTCTCGCTAATACTCGTGCTACTTACTCACTATATTTTATCGATTTTACCCCCAAAAGGCAAGCACATTCCATCCCAAAGCAAACACTTGTTCACACCGGAAAGAGTCCGTATAATTAAAGAAGAATTTTATTGGAAAGGAGCATTACGATGGAACGGACCTACCTCGCAATTGACCTCAAGTCCTTCTACGCCTCGGCGGAATGTGCGGAACTCCACCTGAACCCGCTGACCGCAAACCTGGTTGTCGCCGACGAATCTCGTACCAGCAAGACCATCTGCCTGGCAGTTTCTCCGGCACTGAAGAAGTTCGGTGTACCCGGTCGTCCCCGGCTATTTGAAGTCGAGCAGATTGTCGGACGCGTCAACCGTGAACGAGCCAAAGCCGCACCTGGCCACCGTCTTGCCCCTTTCAAGTCAATCTACCGTCCCAAGCTATTGAAGAATCCTGCGCTGAAGGTCGATTTCAAGATTGTGCCACCGCGGATGTCATTTTATTTGAAGAAGAGTGCTGAGATCTATGAAATCTACCTGCGCTACCTTCCGCCTGAAATGATTCACCCCTATTCAATCGATGAGGTCTTCATGGACGTCACCGATTACCTGAATGAGCACCACATTACGGCACATGCCCTGGCCAAGGAAATAATCCAAACGATCCAATTAGAGACCATGATCACTGCGACGGCGGGAATCGGCCCGAACCTCTTCTTGGCCAAGGTCGCCATGGATATCGTCGCCAAGCGGATCCCCGCTGACCAGGATGGCGTCCGGATTGCCCAGATGAACGAGCAGGAATTTCGTCAACACCTCTGGGCTCACGAACCGCTGACTGATTTTTGGCGGGTCGGCCGCGGATATGCCAAGCGCCTGCAAAAGCTCGGGCTCAATACGATGGGTGACATCGCGCGTTGCTCACTCGGCAAGCTCTCGGACCCGCTAAATGAAGAGGTCCTCTACCGCGAGTTTGGCAAAAACGCAGAATTGCTAATCGACCACGCCTGGGGTTTTGAATCTGCAACCATCAAGGACATCAAGAGTTACCGCTCCAGCAACCACGGCATCTACTCCAGCATCGTCCTCCCCAAACCATACCGCCACAGCGAGGCTAAGCTGGTGGTCCGCGAAATGGTCGATATGTTGAGCCTGCAGATGGTCAAGCGTGACTTGGTTGCCGACCAGTTCTCACTGACCGTTGACTATGACGTCCAGAGTTTGCACCAGGGCCACGGATATCACGGCCCCACCACCACGGATTTTTATGGCCGGGAAGTCCCCCATCCTGATCACGGCGGATTTTCGACCAAGCTCCCGACCTCGTCATCACATGAACTGATCGACCTCTTCCTGGAAGTCTACCGCGAAAAGGCCAACCCTGACCTCTATATCCGCCGGGTCACCGTCACCGCTAACCACCTGATTAAGCAGGAAGTCGCCGACCAGATGATCCACACCGAGCAACTCGACCTCTTCACCAACACCGACCACCATATCGTCCGTGAGCGCCAGGCCGAGCTCAAACGTCAACAGGATAAGGAAGTCCAAAAGATGGTGCTCCAGCTGCAAGACCAATTCGGGAAGAATTCGATCATCCGCGCTGCCGACCTGAAAGACGGTGCCGTCGCCAAGAAGCGCAATAATGAGATTGGAGGTCATCGGGCATAATGGATAAGAAACAACTCGAGGCCGAAGAACGTCAATTCAACGACACCTCGCGCTACAACGACATCATGAACGAACCACGCCACGTGTCGCGCGCCCACCTTCCGATGCCACAAATCGACCGCGCCGGACAGTTCGCTCCCTTCTCCGCCTTGACCGGATACAAGGAGCTACTGGACAAGACTGCTGAGCGCTACCAAAACAAGGATTATCTAAGTCGCGAAGAATTGCACTCACTGGTCGCACAGATCAAAGACTTAGCAGCACAACGCCCCTGGCCGACCGTGACCGTAACTTACTTTGACGGCGAAAGTGGCTTTTACGAAAACTACACGGGTGAACTTGTGAACGTCGATTGGCGCCGTCAGCGATTGCGTTTCCGCGATGGCAAGTCCGTCGTTATCCGCAACCTCAAACGGATCAAACAAGAAAAGTGAGCTGATGCATCAAACATCAACTCACTTTTAATTTAGGCTTCTTTTGCGACCAAGATCCGTGCGCTAAAGTCAGATGGATCCTTCTCTGGCTTACGTTCCATGATCCGTGGCACAAAGTAACCGACGTTCATTAATTCCGCACCGGAGAACTTTTCATCCCCGCCATTGATCGTGTACATCTTCTCAGGATCGAGTCCGGTGAAGTATGTCCGGATGTAGGCTGGGTTTGGACCGTTCAAGATTTGGAAGCGCGCAAGGATGGCTTCACTCTTGTCGTCATTGACCACTTCCCAATCGTAGACATTATCAGTGGCCGTGTCTGGGCTGTCGATCCGGTAGAACTTACCGAATTGGAACAGGCGACGGTGCTTCTTGTAAAAGGCCACTTGTTCCTTGATCTGGTCGAGTTCTTCTTGTGGCAATTTCGTAACGTCGAGCTCGTATCCCAGGTCACCGAAGTACGCAACTGCTGCCCGGGTCGCGATTGGTGTCAGACGGCCGACTTGGTCATTTGGCACCGCTGAGACGTGGGCGCCCCACATTGATTGTTGGTAACCGTATGATGTGCCGTCTTGAATGTAGATCCGTTCTACCGCGTCAGTATCATCACTGCACCATGCTTGCGGAGCGTAGTACATCATACCGAGATCGAAACGTCCACCACCAGAGGCACATGATTCAAAGAGCACTTCTGGAAATGCTTCAGTCAAACGAGCATAGAGTTGGTAAACACCGAGGATGTATCTGTGACCAAATTCCAGCTGACGGTCGTGT
Organism: Limosilactobacillus sp.; assembly: GCA_030530845.1. Taxonomy (GTDB): domain Bacteria; phylum Bacillota; class Bacilli; order Lactobacillales; family Lactobacillaceae; genus Limosilactobacillus. Next base: position 21,153 of record JAUMUE010000025.1, on the reverse strand, counting down.
TTGAGTTGTGAACCAAACATTTCGGTGATGTTCCGGTTCATGTCCCACTTGATGTAGTCGAGCTTGGTCTTCTTGATGATCGCGGACATGTGGTCGAAGAGGTAGTCCACCACTTCTTGCCGGGTCATATCAAGCACGTACTGGTTCCGTGCAGGCGTGATCAGACGGTCTGGAGTCGAGATCATCCAGTCAGGGTGTTCTTCATATAACTTACTTTCGATCGAGATCATTTCCGGTTCAAACCAGAGGCCAAACTTCATTCCCTTGTCATGGACCTTCTTGGCAAAACCGTCGATACCATTTTCGAACTTCTTTTCGTCCACGAACCAGTCACCCAGACTCGTGTGATCATCGTCTCTGTGACCAAACCAACCATCATCAAGAACAAACATTTCGATTCCCAATTCGTGCGCCTTGTCGACAATCGGCATCAACTTGGCTTCATTAAAGTCCATAAAGGTTGCTTCCCAGTTGTTGATGAGGATTGGACGTTCCTTACCCGCAAAGTGTGGATTGATCAGGTGCTTTTGGTAGAAGTCAGCGAGTTGGTGGCTGAGTTGGTTAAAACCTTTGTCGGTGTATGTCATGATGGCTTCTGGAGTTTGGAATGTTTCACCATCATCGACCTTCCAGGCAAATTCATCGGGGTTAATCCCTACCAGCACGCGGGTCGTATCGAATTGGTCGACTTCGACAGAATCCAGGAAGTTTCCGGAGTAAATGAAGTTAAAGCCAAAGACGCCACCCTGGTTGTTGTCAGTGTTTGGCCGTGCCAGCATGAAGAATGGGTTGTGTTGGTGACTAGAAGCGGTCCGCAAACTGCTGATGCTTTGGATTCCAGAACGTAATGGAGTCCGGATCATATGGCGTTCACGTGACCAACTACCGGAGAATTGCACCATGTCGTAATTAGCGTCCGGCAAGTCCAATTCCAAACTCATCGCACGGTTGACCATGATGTCGGTGCAGAAGCTGGAGAACGTTGCGCTGCGGACAATCACGTCTTCTTTTTCAAAAATCGTGTAGTGAAGAAGCATCATCACGTGGTCGTACTCGTCCTTAAATGCCAAGTCGAGCGTTTCGGCGTCATCCCCGGCATCGTCAAACGTGGATGGTAAATCCTTCAGACGTTTTTTACCCTTCGTAATGCTGTAACCCATGTAGCGGAATTCGGTCGTCCGTGAGCCGTTGTGGAAGGTCAGTTGATATGCAGGATAGCGGTAGTCACCCTTTCCAAAGCTGGCGTATTCACGTTTGATCAGTTCCAGCTGGAAGTCAGGTTGGTCGACCGTCAGTGTGTTTGTACAGTCGTGTTCTTCCCGGGTCGCCAGGTTCTTGTAGTCATCTTTGACCGGGATCCGTGGACCATAGTAGAGTTGACCGGCTTCGTCATTTTCCAAGATCTTGAAAATATAGCTGGTATGAGCGGTTTGCAGGTGGAATAACTTATTTTCTTCATTTACATGGATACTCATTTTCCTAACCTCTTTCGTCAAATAATGTATACGCTTACAAATACATTATAGCAGTCTGTCGCGAAGTAAAATAGTAAACTTTACTAAAAAACGACCCAGAAATTAATCTGAGTCGTTCGTTATTTTTATTAGAATTCTTCCACGTGGTTCTTCCGCGCTTCTTCGATATCAAATTCTGGGAACCAGATACCGATTTCGCGGGTCGCACTTTCTTCCGTGTCAGAAGTGTGGATGATGTTACGTAAGTTGCCATCTGGCCATTCACGACCGTAATCACCACGGATAGTACCCCATTCAGCTTCACCTGGGTTGGTAGCACCAGCCATGTTGTGGATTGCTTGAATGACGTTGGTACCAGATACGACGATACCAACGATTGGGCCTTCAGTCATGTAGGAAACCAGTTCTGGGAAGAATGGCTTGTTGACCTTGTCTGAGTAGTGTTGACGCAGCTTTTCTTCGGTTGGCATGATCATCTTGAGGGCTTCGATGTGATAACCCTTCCGTTCGATCCGGGTGATAATGTCCCCGATATGACGCGTCTTAACTCCGTCTGGCTTAACCAGTACCAATGTGTATTCATCTTTAACCATTGGACAACATCTCCTTATTAATCGCTAATAATAGATTAACATATTAACTTGGTTCGTGAAAGCGTTTTATTTATTATCGTTTAACTGATGTTCGATTATTAAATGCGTAAATGCCTTCTCGTTGACCGCAGAAGCAACCGGGCCACGGCTCAATAAAGTCAGCTGATGCATTGCCCGGCTTGCCATCGTATAGACCATTCCGACCGCATCAACGTTTTGCATATTCTGCTCGGAAATATCGTATGCGACCACGGCATCGAATTCCAGCCCCTTCGCCAGGTAGATTGGCAGGACTAAAATCCCCGTTGGCAGTTCACTGTCACGAGCTTGCAGGAGGTGGATGTCACCGAGTTTCTTTTGACGGATGTAGCGGTAGACCTTCTCCGCTTGTTCCATGTTCTTGGTCAAAATAGCGACCGTATCGTATTCTTCCAGGTACTCGCTCACGGATTTAGCAACCGCATCATTGAGGGATTCATCATCCCCGCGAATCAAGAGGTGTGGCTTCTCGCCTTCTCGGGTAAAGGAAATAATCTGATCCCCATCCGGCAGCATCGCCTTCGCAAAGTCCGTAATTTCCTTGGTTGACCGGTAACTCCGGTTCAATGCAATCATGTTCGGGTGCTTGGCCTGCAGCACTGTGCTAAGTTGCTTTAAAAGATCTTGAGGAAGCTGGAGTGGCTTAAAGAGCGCCTGTTCACTATCACCGAGAACGGTAAATTTCGCCCGTGGAAAGGCATGACGGAGATAGACCAGCATCGCCTCAGGATAGTCCTGCATTTCATCGATAAAGACATACTGGAATGATTGGTTTTGCCCACTCCCTGACATCAGGTCACGCAGGTACATGATTGGCGCCGCGTGCATCAGCTTGATTTGGTGGTACTCAATCTCCTCTTGGTACTCTTCAATCGACTTATCCCAATCAGCCTTATTAATCACATTTGGCAACGTCACCTGGCGCAGAAAGTGTTCGTACTGGTTGAAGAAGTCGAGGAAGTAGTTGTCGTAAATCGCATCGGCCACAGCACGGAGACGGCGCTTGGCATAACGGCGTGACAGGTAAGCGTATTGTTGGTCCTCGTCTTCAAAATCGTCAATCGTCCGTTCACCGTACAAGTTATGTAGCTGTTGGGTCGTGAGCTCGTCCATTCCCTTGGCGACCCAATCCTTCTTGGCCTCTTCTTTCACCCGGTGTTGGAGTTCACGGATCAGTTTGTTTTTCAGCTTTGTCAGCCGATCAGATGCCGTCATCGTCTCTGGCAGCGCTTGGTAAAGTTCCTTGATGTGGTCAGCGGAGAAGACGACCCGGCTGTCAAATGTCAGGTCCGCAAACTGGAATTCACTAATTGGAAGATGAGAAATATATTCGTGCACGGCATTCATCACGGTCGCGCTTTCCAAGAAGTCGGCGATGGCATGACTGCCGGTGTCGCTTTGGCGGGTTTCATAACGGTCAAACAGTGTTTCTACCTTCAACCCTTCGAAGCGCCGGCGTAAAAATCCTGCCAGAGTAACCTGCCGCATGTTTCGTTCACCTAAGCTTGGAAGAACTTCAGAGATGTAGTGACTAAAGAGGTTGTTGGGACTGAACAATACGATCTGGTCGGCATTTAATTCGGTCCGGCTGTGGTAAAGCAGGTAGGCAATCCGCTGTAAGATTGCGGAAGTCTTCCCCGATCCCGCGACTCCTTGTACCAATAGGAGATCAGACTTGGTGTCGCGGATGATGTCGTTTTGTTCCTGCTGGATGGTAGCGACGATATTGCGCATGTACTGGTCGTTTTGCTCACCGAGGGCTGCTTGGAGGAGCTCATCCCCGACCGTTTCGTTGGTATCGAACATGTTGGTGATCCGCCCGTCCTTGATGGTGAATTGCCGTTTCTTGACCAGCTCAGTCTTTTGCATCCCCGCCGGCGTCTCGTATTGTACTGGTCCTAGGTTACCGTTGTAGTAAACCCCTGAAATTGGTGCCCGCCAGTCGTATACCAAAAAGTCGGTCTTATCTTCGTTCATCAATGACGCGGTCCCAATGTAGAGCGTTTCACTTTCGTCTTCACCCGGGTCCTTGATGTCGATCCGACCAAAATAAGGTGACCCATGAAGGTTCTTCAAAGTCTTCAGTTGGCGTTTCAAGATTGTTTCATTTTCCGCCGCTTGAGAAACTAAACGCCGTTGCTGTTCCAGTTCTGACCGGGTTTCGGCGATATCATCAATTTCGTATCGGTTGATTGATGCGTTGTCGCTGTAATTTTGTTCGACAGCCCGAGTTTCGCGGTGGGCATTTTCGACAGCCGCTGCGGTAGATTCGATTTGCCGCTTAATCTCGGTATCAACCTTCTCGACTCGCGCTTGTTCCATCCGTTGCTCTTCTTCCATTGCTGACCCTCTCTTCGATTTTCTAGAATAACTATTGTAACACCTAATCGCATTTCTCACTAACAAAAAAGGTCGCAGCAAATCACTACGACCCCACAGTCACTATTCGGCCACAGCCTTTGGTAACTTTTTCAATGAATGTTTCAAAATAAATGGCGCTAAGACGGTCGCCACGATGATTACGGTGATCACGTCAGAGTAATACATCGGTGACAATAAATGCGCCTCATAACCGATCTGAGCGGTAATCAGGGCCATTTCACCACGGGCTACCATCCCACTACCGACAACATAAGAGCTGTTGAAATTAAATCCGGCTAACTTGGCACCGGCACCACAACCAACTAACTTGGTCAGGCATGCCAATACGGTCATCACAATCACGAATAAGAGCGACCGCGAAATATTATCAAAGCGCATGTTCAGACCCACGCTCACGAAGAACAGTGGGATAAAAAGTGCGTATCCGATTGGTTCAAAGCTCCGGTCGATCGTCGCCTTTCTATGGGTATTGGCAACCGCAATTCCGGCAAAGAATGAACCCACTGCACCGCTCAAGCCAACATAGTGTGCAGCTGCAGCCATACCAAGACAGATAATCATCGCCATAACAGACGGCGAAGCCTCCGTCAGCATCCGTTCACTGATATGCATCAGGTATGGTGCCAACCAACGAACGAGCAGGTACGTAACGACGAAGAAGAGGGCTTGCAGGCACAGGGAGATCCAGAGTGGAAAACTGGAGTGTGCGTGTCCACCTTCGCCGTTGATCACACTAATCATGACTGACAGCATCAGCACCCCGATAATATCATCTGCAACGGCTGCTCCCAAGATCGTGGCACCTTCTCGACTCGAGATCTGGTTGAATTCACGGAGTACCGCGACGGAAATGCTGACGGAAGTGGCCGCAAAGATGACCCCAATGAATACCGATTCCGTCTTTGTGAAACCAAACCAGTAACTGGCTAGTCCCATAACAATCACCGGAATAATTGCCCCAGCCGCCGCTACGAATATCGCTGGGCGCAGATACTTTTTCAATTGTGAAAGATCACTCTCTAGCCCGGCAATGAACATTAAGATGATAACCCCAATCTCTTGGAATTCGTTCATCATTTCGTTCAGGTGGACCCAGTTCAAAATTGCCGGACCAACAATTATACCGACGAAAATCTGCCCAATCACTTCCGGAATCTCAATCCGTTTGGAGAAATGGGCGACAACTTGGGTCAGAAGTAACAGACCCGCTAAAGTGGCAATAAATTCCATGTCGTCTCCTCCGTTATTAAAAATACTACCTTAATGATAGCATATCTGGGGCCGCGAACCACTGATATGGTCTCGTGATAATCAAAAGCCGCCTGGCAGAGTTGAACTGCCGTAGCACCCTTACCATGGATGTGCTCTACCTATCTGAGCTAAGGCGGCGTTTAAATTATAGCGAACTTATCGCAGGTCAACAACCACCCTTTATAGATACGAAAAAGCGGCTGGCTTGCACCAACCGCTTTGTAATTCGACTAATCTCCAAGTTTGAAGATGTCGTCTGTATAAAGTTTCAAGACGTTCTTGCAGATAAAGTGGGCAACAAATCCGACCACCACAGGAACGACCAACCAAGCAATAACAACGATTGCCAGGCTCGCACCACCTGCGTATGAGGCAATTGGCCCGATCGCACCAGCAATACCGAAACCGGCAGATGCTGGAGTACCAACCAGATGGAAGATTGGCACAGACAGTGAGGAAACTGCTGCAGTGACCAGGAGTGGAATTGCCATCACTGGGTGTCTAAAGAAGTTTGGCATCATCATCTTCATACCACCTAAGAAGATGGCAAGAGGAACACCAGGCTTGTTGACCTTAGCAGTTGCGATCACAAGAACGAGCGCTGTTGAGGCCACACCCATAGCTGAGGCACCTGCAGTCAGGCCGTTCAGACCGATTGCTAAACTGATTGCGACAGTAGAGATAGGAGTAACAATCAAGATAGCAAAGGCCATTGCGATCAGAACTGACATCAAGAATGGTTGAAGGTGAGTGAATGTGTTGATCCCTTCACCAATCAGTGTTGTAATCTTAGAAACAAATGGTAACAACTCAAGTCCCACAAACCCAACACCAGTACCGATAACGATTGGTACGAAGATGATGTTAAGTGATGGCACAAGGTTACCGAGATACTTCACAGCTAATACAGCAAGGGCAGCTGTGATCATCATGTTGATGATATCACCGATACCTTTGAAAGAGTAGCTAGTGGTCGCAACACCCTTAACAACTGAAGTAGTTGTTGTCCATCCACCAGCACCGACATATGCGGCACCCGCGACGGCTAATTGATGCATACCAGAGAACTTAAATTCCTTGGCAATCAAGAAACCGGCCATAATTGGAGTCAAGTATTGGAAAACCACAATAACGTGGATAAACTGAGCAACTGTTGCGTTTGTTGCAACTGGCTTCAATAAAGTCGCTAAGATGGCATTGGGAATCAATGCAACAACAATCGCAATTGCTGTACCGTTAAGTATCTTATTCATAAACGACTTGAAAGTTTCTTTGTTTTCTGGCATAGGCACGTCACCTTTTTATGGTTGATTAAGCGTCTTTATTTTTCTTAGATAAGTAGGAATGGCGCATACCATATCCGAAGTAAATAATTAAACCAAGAACGAACCACAATCCAGCGTAAGTCTTTGCATCGGCATCAAGGCCCCAGAACACAGTCAGTGATGCAAGGAAACCTAATGCAGGCATAACTGGGTAGAATGGCATTTGGAATGCTGGCTTATCGATATCCTTACCTTCACGAGGACGTAATGCGTAAATCCCCAGTGAAACGAACATGAAGGCGATCAAAGTACCAGCTGAAATCAATTGTGCCAAGAAGGCAAATGGGAACAATGCGGCAATCAAAATACCGATGAATGCGAGAGTCCAGAGTGCACGGTTTGGACGGTTGTGCTTGTCCAATTGACCGAGCCACTTAGGAAGCATACCGTCACGACCGAATGAGTAAATCAGACGTGAACCAGCCAAACTCATACCGATCAAGGCAGTAAACATACCAACAACGGCAATAATTTGAACAACGGCTGCAACACCACCATGACCAGCGGCACGCAATGCTAATCCGATTGGTTCGGCACTACCAGCGTACTTAGTGTATGGAAGTACACCCATCAGAACCATAGCAACGGCGATGAAGAGTACTAAGGCGATTGCAAGAGAACCCAAGATACCACGTGGCATCGTCTTTTGTGGGTTTACGGCTTCTGCAGAGTTTGCGGCGATTGAGTCAAATCCGATGTATGAAAGGAAAATCATTGAAACGCCGGCGTAAATACCTTGCCATCCACCAAATGGACCATTAGCAGTTGCCTTGTATTGTGGAATAAATGGAACAAAATTGCTTGCTTTAATTGCAGTCAAACCAACGACTACGAATAAGAGAATTGCAAAAACTTTTAAGGTCACCAAGATATTTTCTACTCGAGCAGCTCCAGTAGTACCGTTGGCGATCAAAAGAGCAACTACGGCGATAACGACAACAGAAACGATGTCGATCACACCACCGTTAGTACCAAAGGCATTTGATAATGAAGCAGGTAACTTCAAGCCGACTTGTTCAAGCAGCGCACGAAGGTTAGCTGACAGCCCGGCACCAACGAAGGCTAAGGCAATAAAGTATTCAGCTAACAAGGCCCATCCGGCTACCCATCCAAAGAATTCACCAAACACAACGTTAATCCATGAGTAGGCTGAACCGGCAAATGGCATCGCAGCAGCCATTTCAGCGTAAGCAAACGCAACCAGACCAGCAACGACAGCGGCTAAAATAAATGAAATCACCACGGCTGGACCAGTGTGTGCCGCTGCCACTTCACCAGGTAATGTGAAGATGGAAGTGGACACAATCGTTCCGACACCCAATGCTAAGAAATCACGGACCTTAAGTGAACGTACCAGGTGTCCGTCTTTATTTTCATAAACTCGCGGATCTTCTTTCCGCGTGATTGTTTTCCAAAAACTCAATGCGTCTTCCTCCTTTTTGAAAGATTAGAATAAAATGAGAACTCTCAGAGAACTTTTATTTATAATACCAAGCGTTTAACAATTGGTCAATTACAATTATTTCGTGTAAACGCTTTTATTTTAAATGCTTTTATTATTAATGAAATAATCGCTAGTATACCCCTTTCTCTACCATTTTCATTTATAAGTAGTAAACTAGGAAGAAGCATTAGAAAATGAGGTGATTGGATGCTCTCGAATGAGAAAATATACGAGGCTGTGAAGGTAATGAGACGTGAATACCCCGAGGCGGGCACTACTCTGGACGGTGACAGTAACTTTCACTTCCTCCTCGCCGTAATCTTGAGCGCCCAGTCAACTGACCAGTCTGTCAACCAGCTGACGCCGATGCTATTTGAGCGCTTCAAGACGCCAGAAGAACTGGCAGCTGCGGAACCCGAAGATGTCGAACCCTACATCCAACGGCTCGGTCTTTTCCGTAATAAGGCCAAGTACCTCGTCAACTGTGCGCGTAAGCTGGTGACCGACTTTGATAGCACCGTACCTTCAACCATCAAGGAGCTGACCTCACTTCCAGGAGTTGGTCGCAAGGTCGCAAATGTGGTGCAAGCCGAATGTTTCGGCATCCCCGCCTTCCCAGTCGACACCCACGTCACCCGGGTCGCACGGCGGTTAGCAATGGTGCCACCAAAAGCATCCGTACTCGCAATCGAAAAGAAGATGCGTGAGGCCGTGCCCGAAGAAAAATGGCTCGACGCCCACCACAGTATGATTTTCTGGGGTCGTTACCGTTGCATGGCCAAAAATCCCCACTGCAACGACTGCCCACTTCTCCCCATCTGCATCACGGGACAACAATTGATCAAAAAATAAAGGGACTGCCGAAACAGTCCCTTATTTTTGTGTCCGTAAACCGAACGTGATAACAAATGATACGAAGAAAAAGGCGATCACGATCCAGTATGGGTACTGGAAGTTAACATCCAATAGTGCACCGGAAAGCAATGGTCCAAAGATATTACCGATGGACGTAAGTGAGACGTTGACACCGTTGAGCAGGCCCTGGTTTTCCTTACTCATCTTGGTCAGTAGCGTCGTAATCGCTGGACGAAGGAGGTCGATGGCTTCAAATACCAACAGGGTCGCAAGGATCAGACGCCAGTGTGAGTGGTCGTAAATCACAAAGAAGGTCCCGATCGCACCGAAGAGGAAGCAATAACGGATTAACCGCACTTCACCCCAACGGTCTACCATCGAATTGAAGAGAAAGACCTGAAGAACCAGTGAGATGATCCCGTTTAAGGTCAACACCAGCGCAATTGATTGCAGGTCGAAGTGGTGGACCTCATTGACGTACAGGCCATAGATACTTTCGAAGCCGGCAAGTCCAAACGCCATCGTGAAGATCATCAAGAACAGCGTCACCAGCATTGGATTAAGCATCTTCTTCAGTTCATTCCACCCCGTCGACAAACTTTCTCTTTCAGAATTTTCGTCTGTGTTTTGGAATTGCTCGTCCTTGTCGCTTGGTAGCCATACCGCAAGCACCAGTGTACTGATGATTCCGAGCGTACCAGCAACCCAGAACGGACACTTGTAGTTAATGTTTGCCAGGATCCCGCCAAGCCCAGGGCCGAGAATCAATCCACCGCTGAAGGCCGCAGACAACCAACCAATCACCTTGGCACGTTGCTTTTCTGTCGTCAAATCTGCCGCCAGGGCCATCGAAATTGGTCCAAAAATTGCGGCAGAGAGTCCACTGATTGAACGGGAGATATCGAAAAGCCACAAGTGGTTAGAGGCGGCAAAGAGAAATTCCGCGAACGCAAACAGGATAATCCCGACGACCAGCATTGGCTTCCGTCCAACCTTATCTGAGACCCGCCCGGCGATTGGTGAAACCACAAACTGTACCAATGCGAAGAGAGCCGACATCACGCCCATATCAAAGGCAGAAAAGTGGTATTTATTTTTGATGAATGGCATCACGGGAAAAATCAAGCTCAATCCCAGAAAAACCAAGAACTCACAAAAGATCATGATTCCGATAACTTTTTTGACTTCTTTCGACATGTACCCACTCCTTTCTATTATTTATGCAAAAGAAAAGCGGTGCCGCAGATTGCGACGCCACTCTCATATCGTGTATTCAGTTTATCATATTGGAAGAAGAATCCCTAATAATTAGTTTACTTACCGAGACTTTCTTCGTACTTTTGGTGAATGAAGTCAGCGGAGTTTTGTAACTTCTTCAATTCTTCTTCAGTTAAATCAAGTTGAACTTGTTCTTCGATACCATCGCGACCGACAACTGCTGGGTATGATAAGTAGCAGCCGTATTCTTCACGGTAGTTAGATACCGCCATAACAGTCTTAGCATCGGACAAGATGGTGTTAACCAAGCGCACAGCTGATGTTGCGACACCGTAGTTAGTGTACTTCTTACCTTGGAAAATCGTCCATCCACCCATCCGCGCTTCTTGGTCGATCTTGTCTAAATCAAGGCCACGTTCTTCAGCCAACTTCAGAATTGGTTGGTCTAAAACGCGAACTGTAGACCACGCTGTAAATTGGGAGTTACCGTGTTCACCAAGGTTGTATCCTTCGACAGAGCGAGGGTCAACGTGGAGGTTATTTGCTACTGCACGCTTCATCCGCGCAGAATCAAGCAAGGTACCAGTACCCATCACGTGTTCCTTTGGCAATCCAGTGACCTTTTGATAAATGGAAGTAATGACGTCCACGGGGTTTGTAATGGCAACGATCTTTCCATTAAAGCCACTTTCCTTAATCTTCTTTGCCACTTCCGGTACTTCAGTGCTAGTAAATGGAAGTTCGGCGAAGCGGTCGGCGTTAGGGTTGTCTTGCAACTTGATGTTACCAAGCGCAGAAACAATCACTTCAGTATCCTTTAATTGGCTGTAGTCGTTGACGTAAATGTTGGTATGGTGGAGAAGATTCGCCATGGCGTCACGGAAATCTAATGCATCGGCTTGAACCTTCTTTTCATTCTTGTCGATCAAGACCAAATCGTCCACAAATCCGCTGGCAACGATGTAGTGAGCAACTGCTGCCCCCACATTACCCATACCAATTACTGCAACCTTTCGTGTCATTATCAAGACCCCTTTCATTAACTTGAGATGTGAATCGATCTCATTAAAATTTAATATAACACATCCAATACTCACTGCAAAGCCTTAAATCAAAAATCAGCACCACTCAAGTTGAGCAGTGCTGATGAAAGGGGTTATTAAATTCTGTTTTATTTCAGATTAAGCATCTTCGCCGGCAACCTTAACGATAGCCTTGGAGACGTCGCCAAGCTTACCACTTACGAAGTCTTCAACGTGTTCCATGTCGAGGACGTTAGAAATAAGTGGAAGTGGATCTACATCGCCAGATTGAAGAAGTGCGATTGAATCTTCAAATGTGTATGGGTTAATGAATGAACCTTGGATGTGGAGTTGCTTTTGGAAGACCTTGTAAGTGTTAACCTTGAATGTTGAGTCAGGGTTACCAACACCGAACATCAGAACTTGACCACCACGACTAGCAGCTTCAACAGCTTGTTCTTGAGTCTTTGGAAGACCAACAGCTTCAACTACGATGTCGTAAGTGTCTGGCTTAATGCCATCTGGGTTCGTAATGTTGTTGATAGTCTTGAAACCAAAGTGCTTACGGTTGTTTTCAAGCTTTTCGTCAGAAGTACCAGCCAAGGTAACTTCCTTAACACCACGTGACTTAAGGATTTGGGCGATCAATTGACCAACGAAACCGTCACCGATAACCAATGCAGTTTGGTATGGGTGAGTTTCAAGCAAATCTACACCGTGGGCAGCACATGAAGTTGGTTCGATAACAGCAGCAGCTTCAAGTGAAACATTGTCAGGAATGTGGTAAACAACTTCTTCAGGAGCAGTGAAGTATTCAGCGAAACCACCGTCACGAGTAACACCAACAGCATCGAGGTGTTCACACAATTCTGGACGTGATGTCCGGCAGTAGTAACACTTGTGACAGTAAACATTAGGGTCAACGCTGACACGGTCACCGACCTTGAAGTCTTCAACGTCTTTACCAACCTTGGCAACAACACCGGAGTTTTCGTGACCCAAAACGATTGGTGGAACAGCATCTGCTGAACCAGGAAGACCACCATAAAGGGCCTTGTCAGTACCACAGATACCAGCCCAGGCAGTGTGAATCAAAACTTCATTGTCCTTTGGTTCTGGATCCTTGTAATCGTTTTGAACTTCTAACTTCTTAACACCAGTCAATACTAAAGCTTTCATAATATATCCTCCTCGTATTTCCTAGCTGAATCATAACCCGGTTCAGTTATTTACTATCCCTTTACAACTTCGCAGAATTCGATTGTTTCGTCGTTTGGTCCTACGATATTGAAGAACTTAATTCCGTGATCCCAGAAGTCCAAGTGTTGTACTTCTGATTCTTTCATAGTGTAACCTTCTGCCTTGGCAGCCTTGTATGCATTGTCCGCATCTTCCACGTTCAGTGAGATGTGGTTGATTGCACCAGTCTTGCGAACAGCACCATCACTATCCCAGATTTCTAACATCAAGTGTGCGTACTTCATAAATACTACTTGGTGTCCTTGATCGTCGGTGTCAAAAAGTCCTTGCTTCTTAAAACCTAACTTTTCCCAAAATTCAATTGTCTTTTGCAAATCGTCGGTTGGGATCCCAACGTGTGCAATGTCATCAAAGTACCCTGCAAGGCTCTTGTTAAATGCCATTGGATGATGCCTCCTTAAGTTTTGTGATCATCTGATCTCCTTCATGATAGGGCTTACATTGTGATATGTCAACCGGTTAGCACGTATAATTATAAATAAATTTAACATGACATTTATAAATGCCTATAATACGCGCTTTATCTTGCAAAATAAAAATCCATTTTAATTTCTTAAAATGGATTCGTTAATTTATGCAGTTGTTCCTTCGATCAATTGAACTGGCAATTGGATGGACTTATCATGGATCTCCTTGCCTTCCATACGTTGCTGGAGGAGGTCCACCGCTGTGGCAGCCATTTGATCGATTGGTTGTTTAATTGTCGTCAATTCTGGTAACAATGTCTGAGTGATATTAGCACCATCAAATCCGACAACCTTCAAGTCTTCTGGGATCCTCCGTCCGTGTTCACGTGCCACCCGCATAATCAGACTGGCATTGGTGTCATTATCGGCGAAGATTCCGTCAACTTCTGGGTGTTCGGTAAAAAGTCGGTCAAAAATTTTCAGTTTTTCTTCCGTTGTGATATCGAAATTAACTTCGTAGGTAATTGCTGGCATGTTGTGTTTACGCATCAATTCCTCGTAAGCCCGGCGCCGTTCGAGGTTTGGCGATGGCAGTCCGTTGGGATAATTCGTGTGGATGATATGCTTGCATCCCCGTTCCAACAGTCGTTCAACCGCCATCACTCCACCAGCATAATTATCTGAAGCAATCACCGGAATGTCCCGGCTCACCCACCGTTCGATTGAGACGATCGGCATCTTGGTGTCGCGGTACTGCTCAATTCCCTCATTATGGGCACCGACGATCAGACCGTCGACTTGTCCGTTGAAGAGTTGGCGCAAGTAGGCAGCTTCACGCTCGGGATTGTTTTGGCTATTCCCCATCAGTACACGATATCCGCGCAGATACAATTCCTTGTCTAGCTGCGATTCCAGTTGCGCAAAGAATGGGTTATCCACGGTTGGAAAGACAAGACCGACCAGCTTGGTTCGCTGCTTGTATAGTTGACGCGCCACGACATTTGGCCGGTAGTTTAATTCTTCCATTGCTTTGTGCACTTTATCAATCGTCTTTTGACTCAAGTAACCACGATTATTAAGGACACGTGAAACCGTCGTCTTGGAAACTCCCGCCAGCGCAGCCACGTGTTCCAACTTTACAGCTTGTTTTTTCATGTAACGTTCCTCCTCCCCGCATATTTTTCTTTATTATAACCGCAGTTTAGTAAACCGTTAAAAACTTTTTTCACAAATTTTTGTTGACAAAGATTAAAATTCGATTATAATAATACACAATAATTTAATCGAACGTAGAAACATATCGAAAGGCAGAGTAAATGTGGACGATTGTCAGAGAGTTGCTGGTTGGTGAGAAGCAATAATCACAAGCATTGAAGATGGGCCTGGAATGGTACCGGTGATTGTTAGCCGGTGACGGATTAGCACACGTTATTAGTGCTGGGTCATTCTTAATTGAGCGACTCACTGAGGTCAGCCTAGTGATGGGTTGACGCAAAAAGGTGGTACCACGAAGCATTCGTCCTTTACTTAGGGCGGATGCTTTTTTGTTTCTACGTTTGGTTAAAATCAATTGCAATATGTAAGGGAGTTTTGTCTAATGAAGAAAAAGAAGCAACGCAATGCAATTATTTGGTCTCTCGTCGTCCTCGTTATTATTATCGCTGGATTTTTCAGTTTTATTCGTCCGCAACAACAATCCGCTAAAACCGTGACTGTGGGGATTATGGCCGGATCCAAGTCTGATGATAAGATTTGGGATTCTGTTTCAAAGACTGCCAAGGATAAGTACGGAATTACTTTAAAATTCAAACGCTTCACTGATTACAACCAGCCTAACAAAGCTTTGGCAAATGGTGATGTTGATATCAACGCATTCCAACACAAGCTTTTCCTGAAGTCATGGAACCAAGCACACCACACTGATATCGTACCAATTGGTGACACCATCATCGGTCAAGGTCGGGTTTACTCATACAAGTACAAGAGTTTGAAAGACCTTCCTAATGGTGCAACAATCGCTGTGCCAAACGACGCTACCAACGAATCACGGGCTCTCTTCATCTTGAAGAACGCCGGCTTGTTCGACATCAAGAAAGGCACTAAGTTAGCGACTGCTGCTGACATCACTAACAATAAGAAGAACATCAAGATTAAGGAATTGGCAGCCGATCAAACTGCACGTTCATTGAATGATGTGGATGCTGCCATCGTTAACTTTAACTATGCCGTTGCAGCAGGTATCGACTACAAGAAAGCTATTTTCGTTGAACCACTCAACAGTGACGCCGACCAATGGGTAAACGTCATCGCAGCTAACAAGAAGGATAAGAACAACAAAGCCTACAAGGAAGTTGTGAAAGCATACCAAACTGAAACCACTAAGAACTTGATTCACAAGTACTACGGCACCGCAGAAGTGTCAGCTTGGGACAAGAACTTCAAGAAGTAATTCATTGTTGGAAATGGAAATTTGCTTATAATCGCAGTGACGTCATTTGGAAGAAGGAGTAATGGGTTATGAAGAAGAAAAAACAACGTAATGCAATTATTTGGGCGGTTGTCGCCATTGTCGTAGTGATTGCGGGATACTTTAGTTTTGTCCGCCCGCAACAACAATCTGCCAAGACCGTAACTGTCGGTATCATGGCATCATCTAAGGGTGACGACGCAATCTGGAACGCAACCGCAAAGAAGGCCAAGAAGGATTACGGTATTACGATTAAGTTCAAGCGTTTCACTGACTACAACCAACCTAACAAGGCTCTGACTAGTGGAAACATCGACTTGAACGCCTTCCAATCCTACAATTTCTTGAATAACTGGAATGAAACACACAAGACTAACATCGTCTCAATCGGTAACACCTTCATCACCCCTATCCGTGTCTACTCACACAAGTACAAGAGCGTGAAGGACTTACCAAATGGCGCAACCATCGCTATTCCAAACGACGCAACTAACGAAGCTCGTGCATTAAACGCATTAGTAAGTGCCGGTCTCTTCAAGTTAGACAAAAACGCTAAGTTACCTACTGCTAACGACATCATCGACAACAAGAAGAACATCAAGATCAAAGAAGTTGGTGCTGACCAAACTCCACGTAGCCTTGATGACGTCGACGCTGCGGTGGTTAACGCTAACTACGCTCAAGCTGCGGGATTAGATTACAAGACTGCCATCTTCGTTGAACCACTCAACAAGAAGGCTGCACAATACGTCAACTTCATCGCCGCTAACAAGAAGGACAAGAACAACAAAGTCTACAAGCAAGTCGTTAAGGCTTACCAAACTGAAACGACTAAGAAGTTAATCCAAAAGTACTACGGAACTTCTGAATTACCTGCTTGGGACCGCGACTTTAGCAAGTAAAAAAATTAATCAAGAAAAATTAATTAAAAATCGTTGACAAAGATTAAAACTTGATTATAATAATCTACAACAATATTAATCGAACGTCTTAAACATATCGAAAGGCAGAGTAAACGTGAAAGTTTTTCAGAGAGTCGCTGGTTGGTGAGAAGCGATAAACGGAAGCGTTGAAGATGGGCCTGGAATGGTACCGGTGATATTTAACCGGTAACGGGTTAGCACACGTTACTAGTGCTGGGTAATTCTTATCATTGATTTGAGTGACCCAACGAGGTTAGACCAGCAATAGTCTAACGAATAAAGGTGGTACCGCGAAGCATTCGTCCTTTTACTAGGATGGATGCTTTTTTGTTTATGACGTTTGATTGGTAAAGGAATTATTTGATTTTCGAAAGGAAGTTTTATTATGAAGAAGCAAAAGAAAAAACGTAATGCAATTATTAGCGCAATTATCGTCATCGTCGTTCTTATCGCAGGATACTTTAGTTTCGTAAAGCCACAACAACAATCTGCCAAGACGGTGACTGTTGGTATCATGGCTGGCTCCAAGGGTGATGACGCTCTCTGGAATTCCGTTGCAAAGACTGCTAAAGACAAGTATGGATTGACTCTGAAGTTCAAGCGTTTCACTGATTACAACCAACCTAACAAGGCTCTTTCAAACGGTGACGTTGACTTGAATGCCTTCCAACACAAGCTCTTCTTGAAGCAATGGAACCAAGCACACAAGACTAACATTGTTTCTGTTGGTGACACTGTGATCACTCCAATCCGTGTTTACTCACACAAGTACAAGAGCATCAAGGATATTCCAAACGGTGCAACCATCGCTGTTCCTAATGACGCAACTAACGAATCTCGTGCACTCTACGTATTGAAGAATGCCGGCCTGTTCAGCCTCAAGAAGGGTACTAAGCTCGCCACTGCCGCTTCAATCACTGACAACAAGAAGAACATCAAGATCAAGGAATTAGCTGCCGACCAAACTGCTCGTTCACTAGACGACGTTGACGCAGCCGTTGTTAACACCAACTACGCTGTTGCAGCTGGTATCGACTACAAGTCAGCTATCTTCGTTGAACCACTCAACAGTGACTCAGCACAATGGGTAAACATCATCGCAACTGACAAGAAGAACAAGAACAACAAGGCTTACAAGGAAGTTGTGAAGGCTTACCAAACTGAAGCAACTAAGCAAGTCCTCAAGAAATACTACGGTACTGCTGAATTGCCAGCATGGGATCGTAACTTTAACAAGTAGGAGGTTAGAGTATGGCGGAACCAATTATTGACTT
This sequence comes from Limosilactobacillus sp., assembly GCA_030530845.1. Classification (GTDB taxonomy): domain Bacteria; phylum Bacillota; class Bacilli; order Lactobacillales; family Lactobacillaceae; genus Limosilactobacillus. The sequence goes on along the minus strand of JAUMUE010000025.1, from coordinate 3,218 downwards.
ATCTCACATTAACGTCACATTTAAGCAAGGTAAGGAAACCGTACATGCCGTAAAGGACGTGACCTTATCAATCGAAAAAGGTGATATTTACGGAATCGTCGGTTACTCCGGGGCCGGTAAATCTACCCTGGTGCGGACAATCAACTTGTTGCAACTCCCTACTGATGGTTCAGTGACCATCAACGGTGAAGTTTTCTTCAAGGACCACGCGTTGCAAATTTCTAACAAGGAATTGCAACAAAAGCGCCGTAACATCGGTATGATCTTCCAACACTTCAACCTCTTGAACGAAACATCTGTCATCGAAAACGTCCTCTTCGCTTTGAAGCACAGCGACTTAGATGACGAGGCACAAGAAAAGAAGGCTTACGAACTTCTGGAATTGGTTGGTCTCAAAGACAAGGCTGACTTCTACCCCGTTCAACTCTCTGGTGGTGAACAACAACGGGTTTCCATCGCACGGGCACTCGCTAACGATCCAGAAATCTTGATCTCAGACGAAGCGACCTCCGCACTGGATCCTCAAAACACCAACCAAATTTTGGACCTTTTGAAGAAATTGAATGACGAATTAAATCTGACCATCGTCTTGATCACACACGAAATGGACGCGGTCAAGCGGGTTGCTAACAAAATTGCGGTCATGGAATACGGTCAAATCATTGAACGCGGACCACTGCAAGAAGTCTTCTTACAACCAAAAGAAGAGTTAACCCGTCAGTTCGTCGGTGGATCTCTCGCCGCAATCGACACCCTCAAATCTTTTAACCTCGAACACCTAGAAAGTGATGAAGAATTGTTCCAACTGGTATACAATGGGAACAATGTTACAAAGTCCATCATCATCGAGCTCTACAAGCAGGTTGGTGTCGAAGCAAGTATGCTTTACGGAAACATCGAAATTCTCGCTGGTAATCCAGTCGGTACCCTCTTCATCGTTGTTAAGGGTGCAGACGACAAGCGTGAAGATGCCGTGAAGTTCTTACAAGATAACAATGTTACTGTAACTAAGATTGATGATAGGAGGATTTGGAATGAGTAATCTTTTACCAAACGTAATTGAACTTGGCTGGACTGGTGATAATGGATGGGCAACCTCCATTGGGCAAACCGTCTACATGACACTCTGGCCTGCCATTATTGGTGGTCTGATTGGACTGTTATTCGGTGTCGCACTCGTGGTGACCGAACCAGGTGGTATCTTAGAAAACCGGGTGTTGTTCAGTATTATTGATAAGATTGTATCCATCTTCCGGGCAATCCCATTCATCATCTTACTGGCCTTTATCGCTCCGGTGACTCAAGCAATCGTTGGTACGCAAATCGGTACAACCGCTGCTTTGGTTCCACTGTCCATCGGTTTCTTCGCCTTCTACGCCCGTCAAGTCCAAGTCGCATTGAAGACTGTCGACCAAGGTAAGATCGAAGCTGCTCAAGCACTCGGATCCACAAACAAGGACATCATCTTTGACGTCTACCTCCGTGAATCCCGTTCAGAAATCATCCGCGTTTCTACCGTTTCCCTCATTAGTCTGGTGTCATTAACTGCCATGGCTGGTGCGATCGGTGCTGGTGGTCTTGGTAACACTGCTATTTCATACGGTTATGACCGTTTCAACAACGACGTAACACTTGTTGCCACACTGTTAGTTCTGTTGTTTGTTTTAATTATTCAAGTTATTGGTGATTTCCTGGCTAAGAAACTCAATCACCAAGCTCGATAATCCTGGAGGAAAATGATATGGAAACCAGCGAAAAGGTAAAGATCTTACAAGATTTGATTAAAATTCACTCTGTTAACGGCAATGAATCAGAGGTTGCGGACTACTTGGAAGCCCTCTTCGATAAGTACGGAGTCAAGACCGACGTCGACCACTTTAGCAATCGTCGTTCTAATTTAATCGCGACGATCGGAAAAGGAAAGTCTGACAAGGTCCTTGGTTTGACCGGACACATGGATACCGTTGCTGTCACTAATCCTGACACCTGGCAACATGATCCTTTCGGTGGCGAAATCGTCGGTGGAGAAAAGCTCTACGGACGTGGCGCCGCTGACATGAAGAGCGGACTGGCAGCTCAAGCAATCGCATTAATCGAATTAAGTGAATCTAAGTCACTGCCAAAGGGAACCGTTAAATTCATCGCTACTGCCGGTGAAGAACTCGGTACTCCTGGTGCACACCTCTTAGAAAAGCAAGGTGTCTCCAAAGATCTCGATGCCTTAGTAGTTGGTGAACCAACCGGCGGGAACGTCATTTTCTCCCACTCTGGTAGCATGAACTATGTCATCACCAGTTCTGGTAAATCTACTCACAGTTCCCACCCAAGCCACGGTATCAACGCCATCACAGGATTGCTTAAGTACGTTGAAAAAGAAGAACACCTCTTTGACGACGCACCTAAGGACAAGTACCTCGGCAAGATTCAACACAGTGTGACTGTTATCGAAGGTGGTGATCAGGTCAACACCATTCCTGATCACGCCCTCTTAAAAGGTAACGTCCGCCCAACTCCTTCATTTGATAACCAAAAAGTGGCTGACCTCTTAAACAAGGTCGTGGATGAAATTAACGTCAAGTACCCATACCACCTGAAGTTAACGATCATCCAAGACTACCATCCAATCTTTACCGATCCTGACAGTAAGTTCGTCAAGACCGCATTGGATGCATCTAAGAAGTACTTCCCACATGACGTAAAAACCGATATTATCAACGGTGCCACCGACGCCAGCGTCTTCACTAGCCACCGTCCAGACTTACCTGCAGTAGTTCTCGGATGTGACTTCTGGGACGAAGCTCACCAAACTGACGAGTACACTACCATTTCCAGTTACCTCGCCACCGTTGATGTATACAAGAAGATTATCAAAGAATTCTTTGATTAAAATTCCTACTAAAAAAGCACAGATGAGAGTGATCTCACCTGTGCTTTTTGCTTGCGACAGACTGGGTAGTTTGACTTAATTTTCGACATCTGCGAGCGCTGGTTTTGTGAATTTCACAAGCAAAACGTTATCTAAATTAAGCGCTTTCAATGCTATAATATAGTTGAAAAATAAAGATATAGAAAGGGTGTTTAACCATGATGTCAGCATTAAGTTATGCAATTGCTTTTGTAGGATTTTTTGGAATTTTGATCGCTTCATTTGCAGGGATGTTTATGGGGAAACCCCAAAATTAACCCCACAATAAAGGGAGGCCTGCCAGATATCTGGT
>JAUMUE010000024.1 GCA_030530845.1 Limosilactobacillus sp. | reverse complement strand
TTGCTTAGTCTTTCAGTTAGGAAATTTGCCCATCATTACCGATTGACAAAGAGCCGTATTAGTTACCTTGCTTCAGGACAATGTCAGAAGGCTTAACTTCTTTACCGAAGTATGGCTTCAATTGACTGTTGTAGTCTTTAGTGAAGAAGGATTCCTTGTTGAGCTTGGTGATTTCCTTGTTTGTCCAGTTGAGAAGGGAAGTGTTACCTTTCTTTACGGCTGGAGCGATGTATTGCTTAGGTCCGATGCTCTTGATACCAACAGTGTACTTAGGGTTCTTCTTTACCCATGCGTACAGGTATGAGTTGTCGTCGGCCAAGGCAGCTGCCCGGTTGTTCTTGAGGGCGTTGAATTGTTGGGTCTTAGAATCGAACTTGAGTAAGTTGACACCCTTTTGACTAGTGAAGTAGTTTTCAGCGGTGGTACCCTTATTTACGATCAACTTCTTACCCTTCAATTGACTAGCCTTAGTGATTGTCTTGTTCTTAGGTGAGATCACACCGACAGAAACCTTCATGTATGGCTTAGCAAATGAAATAACTTGCTTCCGTTCTGGTGTAACAGTGAAGTTAGCCAAAACAATGTCCGCCTTGTTTGAGTTCAATGTGTCGACACGGTTGTTGGCATTAACTTGGACAAACTTGACCTTTACACCGAGGTCCTTAGCCATCCGACGAGCTAATTCAACGTCGTAACCAACACGCTTACCGTTCTTGTTCACCCAACCATATGGAGGCAGGTCACCGAAGACAGCGACACGTAATTGGCCACGCTTCTTAATGGCTTGGACTGATGATTCGTTGGATGCAGCGTTAACGTTGGTTGGCTTGATGTTGCTTGCTGAGACAAACAATGCGACGGCACTCAAGAGAGTTACACCGGCAGTGATTACTTTTTTCAAATTAAACTTCATAATAACAATCTCCTTTTGATTAAAAATCCATACTATTCAAGAATTCCTTCGCACGATCAGTTTGTGGTGAGCTGAAGAACTGGTCGCTTGGCGTTTCTTCCAAGATGTGACCGTCCTCTAAGAACAGCACCCGATCGGCGATTTTTGCAGCAAAATTCATTTCGTGAGTGACAATGATCATCGTCATGTGATCCTTTTCGGCTAATTCTTTGATGATTTCCAGCACCCCACGAACCATTTCAGGGTCCAAGGAGGCGGTAACTTCATCGAAAAGCATCAGCTCAGGGTGCATCGCCAAGGCACGGACAATTGCGACCCGTTGCTTTTGCCCACCGGAGAGCTCACGAGGGTAAGAATCCGCGTGCTGGCGTAAACCAACCCTGTCGAGCAGGTGCAACGCTTCTTTCTTAGATTCTTCACGATCACGTCCTTGGACCTTGACCGGTGCCAGCAAGATATTGTCGAGCACGGTCAGGTTAGGGAAGAGGTCGTAGGATTGGAAGACCATCCCGATCTTTTGCCGCAGCGCTTGAAGTGACTTGGCATCGGTTGGAACTTCCTTGCCATGGAACAAGATCTTTCCGTCACGGAAATCTTCCAGTCCGTTTAACGTCCGGATCATGGTACTCTTACCAGATCCAGATGGGCCAAGGAGCGTGACTACTTCGCCTTTTTTAATTTCAAAATTAATGTCGTGGAGTGCTTGCCAGTCGCCGTAAAATTTATTGAGATGTTCTACTTTTAATATTTCTTCTGCCATTAACGGTCACCTTCTTTAATATTCTTGCTTAGCGCTCAGATGTTTTGCCCATTTTGAGAGCGGGTAATCAATGATGAAGTAGAGGATGAAAATCAAACCATAGACCCAGAAAACTCCAGTGGGGTGGTTTTGGTTGTTCGCCTCGATGATCTGCTGACCGACGTTGACCAGGTCCATGATGCTGATCAACATCAACAGTGAAGTCGTCTTGATTACACGCGTTGCCAGGTTAATCATTGCGGGCAGTTCCAAGCGTACCGACTGTGGTAAAAGGACGTAGCGGAAGAGTTGCCATTGTGACATCCCCAGTGCCAGACCAGATTCGCGTTGGTGTTCGGGAACTGACTCTATGGCACCGCGGACGATATCGGAGAATTCCGCTGCTACCCAGAGAGTAAATGCCAGCACCGCCATCCAGGTCGCCGGCAAGTTGATGTTAAATTGCCGTGGCAGGATGTAGTAAACCAAGAAGAGGAGGACTACAGTAGGGACAATCCGGAAGAACTGCAGGTAAAGCATCAGGATGAAGCGGAGTACCTTGCTTTTCAGCGTCCGCAGCATCCCCAGCACCGTACCCAATGACAGCCCGAGGATCAATGACAGTCCGGCGATCCAGACCGTTGTCCACAAGCTTCCCATCAGACGAATGAAGTTGCTTCCTTCGAATAGGACGCTAATCCCCGAATGTGCCATAACGGACCCTCCTTTCAAGCCAGTTCAAAATCAGAATCAGTGGAATTAGAATAATTGCATATGCGACTACCAACATGAACAGGTACTCGTTTGATTGGTAGTACATTCCAATCAAATCCAGTGCTGTGTTCGTAAGCTCGGGAATCGCAATCACGGAAAAGATTGACGTTTCCTTAATCAAGAAAATGATGTTGGCTGCGAGTGCTGGCATACTGAGTGCAAATCCTTGAGGGAAGACCACGTAACGGGCGAGCTGTAAATCACTCATCCCCAACGCGCGTCCACCGTCTAACTGTGATTGACTCACACCAGAAAAACCGCCTGTGAAACCTTCCGCCATGTAAGCACCGCCGAGAAAGATAATTCCGACGATCCCACAAGTCTCAGCTGACATCTTCCACCCAATTACTGGAAATGCGTAATACAAGAAGAACAGCTGAATCAGAAGTGGGGTATTTCGCGCCAATTCCACGTATGCGTCGATGATCCGGTAAATGACCGGCACCTTAAAATACTGGACGAGGCTGGCAATAATACCGACGATGATCGCGCCAATAATTCCAACAAGCGAGAGCCATAGTGTCAGGCGAAAACCTTCGATAAAGTTGGGAAGGGCTTGTTGAATAACTGACCAACTCATGTGAATTCCTCCAATCTAATGTCAAATACAAAACAAAAAGGCCTACGATCCAACTCAGAATCGTAAGCCTAGCTGCTGATCCGGGTGTTTTCCACCACGAAGTATCTGACTAGTAAGCACGTTTACTGAAATTTGAATACGTCAAAAAGCATGTTGTATTTTTTACAACATGAACAACATTCTTGACTTTGCATTTCAAATCTCATCATAAAACGAGCTCCTTTCTTTTTGATGTTTTTATAATACTTTTCCACTTACTATTTGTCAATATATTTATCTCATAAAAATTTAATGAAAGACGGGACTACCTGCTATAACAGTGTTCTCAAATGAAAATTTTTAAATAATCAATTGTCCAGGAATCTGTAAGCGTTTGCATTAATTCAAGCAAACTGTTAAACTGAATTTGTTGAATGATGCATAAATACTAAGAAAGGTGGAATCTCTATGCGCGGATTTGCAATGATTGGACCAAACGAAACTGGATTTATTGAAAAAGATGACCCCAAGATTGGCCCACGTGATGCACTGATTAAGCCATTAGCAGTGGCACCATGTACTTCTGATATCCACACTGTTTACGAAGATGCGATCGGACCTCGTCATAACCTGATCCTTGGTCACGAAGCTTCAGGTGTTGTTATGGCAGTTGGTGAAGATGTTAAGGATTTAAAAGTTGGCGATAAGGTAATCGTTCCAGCTATCACACCTGACTGGTCAGACGTTGCTTCACAAGCCGGCTTTGGAGCCCACTCAGGCGGTTGCTTATCTGGTTGGAAGTTCTCTAACATCAAGGATGGGGTGTTTGCTAATCGCTTCCACGTAAACGACGCCGATGGTAACCTCGCACACATGCCAGAAGACCTCGATCCAGGTGTTGCATGTATGCTGTCTGATATGATTACGACTGGTTTCCACGCCGACGAATTAGCCCATGTTGAATACGGTGATACTGTTGCTGTTATCGGTATCGGCCCTGTTGGTTTGATGGCCTTGAAGGGTGCCGTACTCCACGGTGCTAGCCGGATCTTCGCTGTTGGTTCTCGTCCAAAGTCAGTTGAAGTTGCTAAGAAGTACGGTGCAACTGACATCATCGATTACCACAAGGGTGACATTGCCGACCAAATCCTTGCATTGACTGACAACAAGGGTGTTGACAAGGTCTTGATCGCTGGTGGTGACACTGAACACACCTTTGACCAAGCTGTACGCATGACTAAGCCAGGTGGTAAGGTTGGTAACGTGGCATACTTGAACGGTAACCACATGATTGAAATCAAGGCTGCTCACTGGGGTGTTGGTATGTCCAACATCACCATTGATGGTGGCTTGACCCCAGGTGGACGTCTGCGGATGGAAAAGCTTGCTAGCCTGATTGAAAATGGTCGTCTCGACCCATCACTGATGATCACTCACAAGTTCCACGGTTTCGACCACATTCAAGATGCGCTTGAACTGATGCACCAAAAGCCTGCTGACGTTATCAAGCCAGTTGTTTACTGTGACGACATCGACTGATAGAAACGAAAAATGGTGTAGCAATTTTGCTACACCATTTTCTTATACAGATAATTTGAAGTAATCTTGTAAGTACTTAGCCAGGCCATCATGGTCATTATCAATACTGGTAACGTCATCTGCGACTTTCTTGAGGTCGGGGATGGCGTTCTGCATTGCGACACCACGTCCAGCAGCTTCCAGCATTTCAAAGTCGTTGTGCTCATCACCGAATGCAATCGTGTTTTCCTTGTTAATGCCGAATTGCTTAGCGATGTAGAACATCCCGGATTCCTTATGCGTGCCGCGGTGGATCAGCTCAAGGATGTTGTATGAGCCACCCCAGACTCGCGGTTCCACAAAGTCACCGTACTTTTCGTTTACTGCCTTGACAATCTTATTTTCTTGGCCATCTTCGTATTCAATCGTCAGTGCAATCGGATCCTCGGTCAAGTTCTTGTTATTGAGAATTTGGTCTTCGTCGAGGTGGTCGGGAAGGAATTCTGGGAGCTTGTCAGAGGCGTGGTTTGCCCAAACGTGAAATTTATCTTCGACGGTGATGGTCTTGATCCCTAATTCTTCCTGGTGGTCTAACAGGTCGAGTGCCAACTCACGAGTCAGTTGAACCTGGTATTCCTTGGACCAGTCTTCGTGTGGGATGTGGGTCAATGCCCCGTTGAAATTAACCATAGGGGTCTTAATACCGATTTGATCGTAAATGTGTTGGGCAATTCGGTAGGGACGGCCAGTGATGATACTGACGATGTGACCTTCCTTTGCGGCAGCACGCAGAGTCTTAATGGTAGTGTCTGTCAGGGCAGATTCATTATTCAGCGTTGTGCCGTCAAGGTCGAGTGCGATTAAATGTTGTTCCACTATCTATTTCTCCTTTTCACAAAATACGTTGTCAAATAATTATACGTGAAACGGAATTAAAAGTGAACCGATTAACCCCACTTTTGTATCCTTGAAGGGTAAAATACGGTAAAATATGATTATGAAATGAGGAGGAGAACATGCAGTTACCTAGTGAATTTATCAGTAAATACCGGCGTTTGATGGGCGATGAAGCGGAAGAGTTTTTGGCCGCTTTGGACGCTGACAGCCGGGGTGGATTTCGGGTCAACCCACTGAAGGCGACTCCCGAAGAAACCTTGGCCCAGGCGGACGAAAAGGTTGAATACGTGCCAACTGGATACCGCGGTCCCGTCAACGGTAAGTCCTTAGACCACGTGGCCGGTGCGATCTACAGCCAAGAGCCATCCGCAATGTACGTGGGTGAGGTAGTCGATCCGCAGCCTGGTGAACGCGTGTTGGACCTCTGTGCCGCACCTGGCGGTAAGACCACGCACCTCGTTTCCAGGATGGGGGATCAGGGATTGTTGGTCGCAAACGAAATCTTCCGCAAGCGTGCATTAGTTTTAGCTGAAAATCTCGAGCGCTGGGGCACCCGTTCGACAGTAGTCACTAACGAAAGTCCCGCAGACTTGGAAGAACACTTCCCACAATTCTTCGACCGGATCTTGGTAGACGCACCATGTTCCGGTGAAGGGATGTTCAGAAAAGAACCAGCCGGGATTGAATACTGGAACCCTGACTACCCAGCCGAATGTGCCAACCGTCAGCAAAAGATCCTGGCCTCCGCTTTGAAGATGCTCAAGCCGGGTGGAACGTTGGTGTACTCAACTTGTACCTTCGCACCGGAAGAAGACGAGCAAAACGCCGCCTGGTTATTATCACAATACCCAGAGCTTTCGATGGTCGACGTCAAGAAGTACCCGGGCATGGATGCCGGTCGTCCAGAGTGGGCTGATGGCAATCCAGAAATGACCAAGGCCGTCCGCTTATTCCCACATCATATCGAAGGGGAAGGGCACTTCATCGCTAAGTTTACGCTGGGCGGGGATGCTTCGGTAGTCGCGAAGCCTAAAAAGAAGCGCAACAAGAAGGGCGCTGGCAAGAAGCGTCTGCCCAAAGAAGAACAGGCACTCTTCAACGAATTCCGTGATTGGATGATGCCAGGATACCAGGAGAGCCACTTATTGACGTTCGGTGACCAGCTGTACGACCTGCCGGCAGGGATTGACTCGATCGACGGGCTGACAGTTCTCCGTCCCGGACTCCACCTCGGCACATTTAAGAAACGTCGCTTTGAACCGGCACTGGCACTCGCGTTAACGATGAAGCCAAGCGAAACGGACAAGGCAATTGAATTAAGCAAAGATGAATGGAAGAAGTACGTGCACGGGGATGTCCTATCCGTCGACACTAGTCTTAAGAACGGCTGGTACCTGCTGTACTGCCAAGGCCTTAGTTGTGGATTTGGTAAGGTCGTCAACGGCACGCTGAAGAACTTCTATCCAAAAGGTTTACGATTTTAGGAGGAGATACTATGAAGGAAAAGAACGCATTTCACATTAACGGCTTTCTCGGCATGTTGATCACTGTGATTGGTTTTGTCGCAGCTATCTTCTTAATTTTTATTGGCTACAAAAACCACAACGGAGTAGAGTTAATTTTTGGCCTGATTTTAATGGCATTAATGATCCTGCTCGGTAGCTCACTAACGATTGTGGAACCAAACGAAGCTAAGGTCCTGACCTTCTTTGGTAACTACATCGGTACGATTCGTGATGCTGGACTTTTCATGACCGTGCCACTGACCCTCAAGTCACCAATCTCACTGCGGGTTGGCAACTTCAACAGCCAAATCCTGAAGGTTAATGACTCTGAAGGTAACCCAGTTGAAATTGCGGCCGTGATCGTCTACAAGGTTGTTGATTCATCCAAGGCGCTTTTCTCTGTCGACGACTACGAACAATTCGTCCAAATCCAAAGCGAATCCGCAATTCGTCACGTGGCCAGTGAATACCCATACGACACGTTCGAAGACGAAAACGCTTTGACGCTCCGGAGCAACCCAACTGAAGTTTCCGACCGACTGACCTCTGAACTCCAAGAACGACTCGAGGTCGCAGGTGTGCAAATCATTGAAACACGTCTGACCCACTTGGCCTATGCAACAGAAATTGCCAGTGCAATGCTCCAAAAGCAACAATCCGCTGCCATCCTATCTGCACGTAAGATCATCGTCGAAGGTGCCGTATCAATTACCGAAGACGCTATCGAACGTCTCGCCAAGGAAGCTAATCTTGAACTGACTGACGAGCAACGTCTCCAAGTCATCAACAACATCATGGTTGCCATCATCAGCGAACGTGGTACCCAACCTGTGATCAACACGGGAACGAAATAAGCGCATAATAAAACCGCTGATCTCAAATGAGGTCAGCGGTTTTTGTGTTAGTAAAATAAATTTTACTTGTATTCCTTCCAGTCTTCAGCAGGAAGTTGGAGGTAGGTCAATACGGCAGCGATAATGAACAGAACAATTGCACCACAAATTAAGAATAAGTTAGCTGAGATTGCTAAGAATAATCCAGCAACGATACCGAAAATTGGACCTACAAATGAAATCTTGTTCTTGAAACATTCGTTAGTCATGTATGCGTTGAAAGCAAGGCATGCAATCGCACAGATGATAATCAAAACACGGATTGTACCGTCTGAACTGTTATCAGACTTTGATGCTAAATCACCTAACATCATAGTCATAAAGTTAATTGACAACATCTTGAATGAAATCAAGGCACATACAACGTCGGCAGCGGCTGCGTAGACGTTGAACTTAAGCTTCTTCATAAAAAAACTCTCTCCTCAATAGCTTTTAGCGTCGATCACGTTTGGACGTTAAGTTATTGGCGTTGGTCCAAGTAGTTTTGTAACTCTGGGCCTAAAATATAATCAACTTCTCGTAATTCACTGAATCGACGGCAACCAACGAGGGTCATCAGGCGGGGCAGGGTAGTCATCCAGTCTGAAATCGTCTGATCAAGTGCGTCATACCCGTCCTTGATCAAGACATTCAGGAAGTATCCTGCGACACCAACGGCACTTGCTCCCAGCACACCGGCCTTGATGACGTCGAGTGGCGAACAGATCCCACCGGAAGCGATGATCTTGGAATCAGTGCCCGCTAAACGAGCTTCCAAGAGCGCCTCGGGTGTGGTTTGTCCCCAATTAAATAAGTCAGAATAATCTTCCTCGTGATTGCGTGCGTTTTCTATCATAACAAAATTCGTACCACCGTGTCCACTGACGTTAATGACTTTTACGCCTAGCTGGTTCAGTTTCATAATATCGGTCTTGTTCATGCCAAAACCGACTTCCTTGACGATCACTGGTACGTCCAGTTCGTCTACCAAGCGTTTGATGTTGTCGACCCAGTAAAAGCTCCGGTCACCCTCGGGCATGACGAGTTCTTGGGCGACGTTGACGTGGATCTCGATCGCATTGGCACCGAGTAATTCCACGGCTGCTCGTGCTTGCTCTGGGGTGGCGTTTGCGCTCAGGTTGGCGAGGACGATGCCGTCAGGGTTTTCAGCTCGTACCGCGGCGAAGGAGTCCTTGGCAGAATCTTCCTTCAGTGCCACACTGACCGATCCCGTGGCCATTGCCAAATTATACTTGTGGGCGAGGCGGGCCAGTTGGGTGTTCACGTCGGCAGCTTTCTTCGAGCCTCCAGTCATCGCTTCAATATAAAACGGAGCTGACATCTTCAACTCAGGTGTCAGTTCCGTTGTCAGATCAACTTCATTTACGCTGCTTTCTGGTAGGGCAGAGTGGATCAAGCGAACCAGGTCAAAGGGGTGGCCGGCATGAGCACGATCGTAGTACTTAGTCGCCAATGAAAGGTGTTCGTTTTTCCGTTGTGCTTGTTGTGATTCCATGCCGTACTCCTTTCGTCTTAGTTAATTGGCAGGTATTCCTCGACCTTGTACTTAGCGTCCTTGATGAAGTGGACGTTGAGTGGCAATTGTTCGATGTGGTTCTTCGCCCATGACTTGAGAACGCTCTTAAAATCAGCGCTAGAGTCAATTGCAACAATCCCACAGTCACCACCACCGGCACCAGAAGTCTTTGCGGCGCCACCGAATTCTTCGGCGATTTGGCAAAGATCATTTAATACCGGCGTTTCGATGTCGACACCAGAGTTGGTACCGAGTTGCTTTAATAATTCACGGTTGTAGCGGATTTCTTGCTTGATCTTTTCGAGGTCTTGCATGTGGAAACCTTCGACCATCCGTTGAATGCAGGCCTTACTTTCGTCCAAGAACTTGCGGTATTCAGCTTGTTGGCGGGCCTTGAAGAGTGAAATCTTGTCGACCAGTTGTGATGTGGACGCAGGCTTACCGGTCCAGCCAATCAGCAGTTCCAAGTTTTTAGGTGCCTTGAGTGATTCAATCTTCAAATCAGGCCATGGCAAATCGATCAATGAGTGGATATCCAAGTATTGGCGTTGTTGTGCTAACCATTGGCGGTCAAATGAGTGGTAGGAAATCCATCCACCGTAGACTGACGCAGCCACGTCACCGAGTGAACCATTACCTTGGACTTCAAAGTGGGCGATTGCGGCCAGCTTGAAGATTTGATCCTTGTTCACTGGCAGGTTGTAGAAACGGCAGAGTGCCTTTACAGTTGCGACCGTTACCGCAGCGGATGAACCGAGGCCGTACTTGCGACCACTTTGGCTATCCAATTGGCTGTCGATGTGCAAGTCAAAAATCCGCAGTGCACGTGAGTAACTACGGGCGTATTCTTCGGTGACCCGGATTGCTGACAGGATGTAGGAGAAGGGGTTGTCCCGCTTGTCCACGACCATTTCGTCACCCATCCGGCGCCATGATAATTGGTCATTATTGTATTGGCGACTGATGATTTGACCCATTTCCTTCGCGGATTCGCTGATGGAGCAGGTCACAAATTGATCCAGTGCCACTAAGATAGCTGGGTAGCCGTTTTCGACCACGGCGTATTCACCGGCAATATAAAGTTTTCCTGGTGCTTTTTCAGTAATCAATTTAGTGTTTCCTTTCGTAAATTAATCCCAAATTTCAATTCCAGGCCCGGGCTTTGAAACGACAATCCGGTCAGCGCCGAACTTCTGAGCGAGGGCATCATAAATTACTTGACGGTCTTTCTTGTCGTAAATCACCTTGACGTTTGGCCCCGCATCCATGGTGAAGTAGCAGGACACGCCATTTTCACGGAGAGCCTTGACTTCATCCATCGCTGCCAAGGTATCAGCGTCGAAGTAGGTGAAACCTGGTTGGGCGGATAATGTCAGTGCATGCATACGGAGGGCGTTGGATTCGGCAATCTGACCCATAGCATCCACGTCACGGTCTTCAATCGCACGTTTCATGGCAACCATGTCATCAGCGACAATCTCAGGCCAGAGCTTGTAGTAAGGTGATGTCTCGACACTTTGTTGCATGCCGAAACGACTAGAAACCTTCTTTTCTTTTGTGTCGACGAGGATCGCTAACATCTCAATGCCAAAATCGACTTCTTCTTCGATTGGCTCAGCAAATGATGTCGCGTCATCGACTCCTCTTTGCCATTCTACCAAACCTCCGAAAATTGAGCGAGTGGCAGATCCAGATCCACGACGGGCGAGGCGGGACAGATCACGTCGGCTTAATTCCATCCCCGCCGCCTTGCTTGCCGCACCTGCCAGCGCAGCGAAGGCCGATGCTGACGATGCCAAACCCGCAGCGGTCGGCACATAATTTTCCGACGTCACACGGGCAAATTCAGTCTTGCCGCTCATTTCCCGTACCAGGTCCATGAACTTAGCAACCTTATCATAGGCTTTGCCAGACAGTGGTTCGCCGTTGATGGAAACCGCGTCTGCATCAATCTGATCGTCAAATTCGACCGTGGTTGTGGTGTAAAACTCGTCTAAGGTTAATGACAGGCTATCGGTGTGGGGCAAAATCAAGTCCTGATCACGCTTACCCCAGTATTTGACGAGGGCAATATTCGTATGTGCTTTAGCTGTTGCCATTAATTGGTTGCCTCCAGATCGAGTGGTTGAATCCAAGTTTGCTTAGCACCATGTTCCTTCAAGATACTAGCAAGACGCCGTGCTCCCATGGCAGTTCGGGTGAGTGCAAACATGCAGCCACCGCGTCCGCCACCGGTCAATTTCGCGCCGAGTGCACCGTTTTGCTTGGCAACTTCGATTAACTTGTCGAGACTGTCATCGCTGACGTTTAGTGCTCTCAAGTCATCTTGGGCCGCGTCTAGTGCAGTGCCGAGCTTCATTACTTGATCTTCTTTCAAAAATACCTTTGTTGCTTCGACCAATTCACCGAGGTGTTCGATGTGGTACTGAGCGGTCTCAGGGTCAGATGCAAGCAGGTCCTTGACGTTTTGGATCGCTTCTTTTGTCGCACCCTTGACACCGGTATCGGCAATCACCATCGTCGCTGACAGGTTCATTTCAAGAGGCATGCTTTCTTGTCCCTTGATGTAATAGAGTGGTTGGTCAAAAGAAACTGTCGCAGCATCGAGACCAGATGGACTACGGTGGGTGACCTTTTCTTCGATATCAGCCAGTGACAGCAATTCTTCACGTGTCAACTCAGCTTCGTAAAAATCAAAAAAGGCCCGGACAATCGCAATCGCCGTGGCTGCGGAAGAACCCATCCCCCGTTCAGCGGGCAGGTCACTCTCAATTGTCATTCGCCATCCATCCCCGTACGCGTCGAACTTGTCGACAAGGGCGCTAATCAATTGACGAATACCGAGCATCTCAGGGGTCAAAGCTTCGACATCCCCGTTGAAATACTTGCTGACAATGGTCTGGTGACCGTCATCTTGCTGGTCGATGGTAACTGTTAATTTTACATTTGGCAGGGGGAGAGCAATCGCAGGCTGTCCGTAAACAACGCTGTGCTCACCCATTAAAATGATTTTGGCATGGCTCCTACCAATTCCTTGATTTTTCACCATCTTAACCTACTTTCTCAGAAAAAATTCCAATCTTCATAATAACCTAAATTGAAAAAATTTAAAAGCGATGATAATAAACTGTTAACAAATCTCAATATTTGATCCAAAAGAGGAGCGGTAATGGTGTATTATATTAGTTAGTATTAATTGAGGAGAAATCCGGTGATATTTTGAATTATAAGATCAAACAACGGCCAAAAAAGCGTGACAAGACTGCTCCAATTTATTCCGTCGTTGATTTAGAAACGACCGGGACAAGCGTCAATCACGGTGACCGTGTCATCCAGATCGGCTGTGTCTTAGTTCAGGATGGCGAAATCATCAATCATTTTGAGACCAAGGTGAATCCACGGGTCAAGATTCCACGTGCGGTTGAACAACTGACGGGGATCCGCAACTCTGACGTTAAGGATGCACCCTTATTTGAAGACGTCGCGGGTACGGTCTACTCACTTCTGACCGGTACGATTTTCGTTGCCCACAACGTCAATTTTGATTTTCCGTTTTTAAACGCAGAATTAGAACGTTCTGGCTACCCAACGCTGCCAATTCAAGCAATTGACACGGTGACTCTGAGTCAGATCATTTTACCAACCGCAAAATCATTCCGGCTCCGTGATCTCACCAGTAGCCTGGAAATCGAGCACGACCATCCTCACAGTGCCGTCTCTGATGCCGAGGCGACCGCACAATTATTGGTTGACCTGCTAGAAAAGGTCCGCAAATTACCAACGTTGACGCTGGAAAAGCTAGTGTCACTGAAGCTCGACTTGCCCCAGGATACTGCTGACGTTTTCAAGGACGAATACAAGCGACGCGAGGACTTCCCACAACCACTGTCTTCGGACCTTTATGTCACCAATGGCATTGTCTTGCACAAACAACGGCCATTATCAGCCGAAAAGTCCACTGGCAAGGTCAAGTACCCATCTACCAAGCGTGAGAAGACCAAGCTGTTCGGTGATACCCTTAACGTTCGGCCCGTTCAATCCAAGATGATGAACAGTATCTACAATAATTACACTCACGACGAGCCTAAGAACATGGTTGTCGAAGCGGGGACCGGTACTGGGAAGACCCTCGGATACCTGTTGCCACTTGCTTATGCGGCATACCCTGACAAGCGGATCGTGATTAGTACCGCGACGAACCTCCTGCAGGAACAAATCGCTGCCCAGACTGTTCGCCAACTCAATTCCGTCTTGCCATTTACGATTAACGCCGTGGTGGTGAAGGGAAATCAACACTACATTGATATCGCCAAATTCATTCACTCACTCAGTATTATCGAAGACTCGAAGTTAGTGCAATTGTTGAAGGCAAAGATCCTCGTTTGGTTGTTACAAACCACCAGTGGCGACCTCGACGAACTCAACCTGACTTCCACGCGTTCGCCATACTTCACCGAAATCCGTCACCGGGGAGTTCGCACGCTCAACCCAGACGGAGAATTCTATAAGGATGACTTCCTCGTCCGCCGTAACCAACGACTCGACCAGGCTGACATCGTGATCACTAACCACACATACCTGGTAGCACATGCGATGGAGCTCGGGGATGGTACCCGGCGTCCATACCTGGTTGTCGATGAGGCACAACACTTGTCGGAAAGCATCTTGAAGCAGTCACGTCGGCAGTTTAATTTTCAACAACTCCGTACTGCAGTCCACGTCTTGTCTGGATTGGTGAACGGTAGCGGAGATCGTAACCTCGACGCAATTTTTTCCGACCACGCACTCGGACGGTACAATCTGGAGCTGCTGCGGGAAGATCTGATGAATGTCGGGGATGCCGTCAACCAGTTCCAGCAAGCTCTCTACCGGCAGTTTGCTAACCAGGTCCACGGAAATATCGAGAATTCATTCATCGAACAGCCCCTGGAAAACGAACAACTGACACAGTTACTCGATGTTGGTGGTCCGGTGATGATGGAGCTCGAGCAGGCACTGGGCAGCGTCCAACTTCATTTCTCTGCTCTCGAACACATCTTCAACCAACAAGCAGGGCGGTGGCTGATCTCTGACCGCTACTTGATGAGTCAGTTCCAAAGCCAACTTGCCAAGTTAGTCGACGCTGATCAGACGCTTAACAGCTACAACGAGACCCTCCGTGAACACGGCGAAATGGCGGCTTTCTGGCTGACGATTAGCCAATCTAGCGAGCAGTCATCGATGGTATTGAGTGGGGGATTGCTGTCATCCAACCACTTCCTGACTGAGAGCGTCTACCCATACTTCGCCCAACCACTGTTCGTTGGCGCCACGCTCTTCACATCGAGTCGGTCACAGTATCTTTACCAGCAGCTCGATCTGGATCGGCAGGGTACTTTGACCAAGCGGTTCGCATCGCCATACGACTTTGAGAATAATTCTCGCGTGCTTGTCACCAAGGATGCTCCTCAGCCCGGTAATAATGGCAATGCTGAATATATCGACTACATCGCCAAGACGATCTATCGCCTGACCAAGCAATCCAACTGTCAGACCATGATCCTGTTCAATTCACTCCTGATGATCGAGCAGGTCTACAGCCAGTTGCGCGAGACCGACCTCTTTGACCAACGTGACATCCTGGCGCAGGGGATTACGGGGAACCGTGACAAGATATTGAAGCAATTTTCCACGGGGCAAAATTCAGTCCTGCTTGGTGCCGCTAGTTTCTGGGAAGGGGTTGACCTCCCACAGACGGCATTGGAATTACTCGTGATCACCCGGCTGCCATTTGATTCACCTGATGAAATCATGAATCGTGCGCACAATAATCTCTTGAAGCGCCAAGGTAAAAATCCGTTCTACCATTCCGAATTGCCAAAAGCTACGATGCGCCTACGTCAAGGACTCGGACGCTTAATTCGGTCGGAAGATGATACTGGGGTTGCCGTCATTTTAGATCCGCGGATTGTAACCAGAAAATACGGCCAGACCATGATGAAGAGCCTGCAAGCCGATTACCCAGTTCAATCCGTGACGACTGGGGATGCAATAGAAATTACGAATAATTTTTTAAATCACGGTGATAAGAATAGACGGTAAAATTCCTTTTTGTTATAATTTACAAGATTGAAATGAAAGAGGAAGGTAATAACACATGCAAAGTCGACGTGAAGTTGTGCAAGCACAAAATCGCGGGTCAGCCTTAAAGCGGATTCGCAACATCCTCTTGACGATCCTTGTGTTGGTGTTAATCGGCTGGATAACTTTTGCAGTTAGCAACCAGCCCCGGCAATCAGCGAAGAATCAAGCCATCAAGATTGCCAAGCGATATGCACACCTCCAGGATCCGCAGAATTTCTACATCTACAACCGTGAGAGTACATACTACACGGTGACCGGTAAAAACCCCAGTGGCCAGAAGATCCTGGTGATTGTTCCACAAAAGGGTGGGGTAGTCCGCGTAGTTAAGCAAAGCGCTGGATTATCAGCCCAAGACGTCACAAATATGACTAAGAACAAGCGCAACCCATCTAAAATCATGAAGGTCGCACTCGGTGTCTTCAATAATAAGACTGTCTGGGAAGTTACGTACCGCAATCAACAGGGACGTTTGTGCTACGACTTGATTAATTTCAAGAACGGCAAGTACGTCCAACAAATCAATAATCTCTAAAATGCTGGATTAGCGTATCCAGCTTTTTATTATGAAAAGGAGGTAGCGAGATGGCAGATAACGTCTTACAACGCTATTTAGCGGCAGGCCAAACGGTAATAGATAATAACTTGCTTTACCACTACAAGGACCTGGGAATGACAACATCGCAGTTCGTCATGTACTTACAATTTAAGTCCTACCAAGATCGTGGGAATGCGAGTCCGGATATTCGGCAAATTGCAAAAAATCTCGAGACTTCCGAGGTGCATGTCTTTGAACAATTGCACCATATGATCACCGCGGGATTAGTTGTCCAACAGATGACCAAGCTCAATGGCAAGGAAGAGGCTGTTTACGATTTCACCCCATTACTCAACCGACTCCTCCTCTTGCTCGACCAAGAAGAAGCGGGAGTTGAAGAAAGCACTGAGGCAAATGACCGGATGAAGACTTTCAACAACTTGGAAGCCGAGTTTGGCCGGCCGCTGTCATCGATGGAGATGCAGATCGTGAATGACTGGCTTGACAAGGACAACTACACGCCGGTGATGATCAAATTAGCACTACGCGAGGCTGTCTTAAACAGCGCTATTAACCTGAACTACATGGAAAGAATCTTGCAGAGTTGGGACCGGCAAGGATTACGGACCCAGCGTGATATCGAAGAACGTGAGCGTCAATTCGAACAACGCAAGTCCGGAGATCAACGCAGAATTTCCAACAACAGCAAAAAGAAAACGAATGGACCACAGATTCCAATTTATAAACTTGGTGAATAGTGGTAGAGAAAGGACAGATACAAATGAATAATGCTAACTCTCGAGGACTGATGAAGGGGATCTTCTGGGCAGCACTTGCTTCAGTGATGTGGGGTATTTCAGGTACGACCCTGCAATTGATTTCACAAAACCTGGCAATCCCTGCTGCATGGATGCTTTCTACGCGGACGATGATTACAGGTGTCATCTTGCTCTTACTGAGTTTCATTCTCTACGGCAAGAAGACCTTCGATGTGTTCAAGACTAAGGAGACCGCGATTTCTGTAATCACTTATGCAATCTTTGGGTTAATGCTTAACTTGCTGACGTTCTACAATGCGGTGCAAACTGGTAACGCGTCAGCTGCGACCATTCTCCAATACCTGTCGCCACTCTTCATCGTGCTGGGGAATATCTTCATCAAGGGACAACGCCCAATTCGCTCTGATGTGATTTCCTTCCTTTTGGCACTGATTGGTGTTGTTCTTTGTATCACCCGCGGTAACCTCCACCAATTGGCCTTACCATTCAACTCACTACTTTGGGGGCTTGGTTCTGGTATTACCGCCGCATTCTACATCGTCTTACCTAAGAAGGCTGCTGAGAAGAATTCTCCACTGATTGTCTTAGGTTGGGGGACGATGATCGCCGGGATCCTGTTCAACTGCTACCATCCATTATGGGTCGGTGTGCCACATATCTCGACGACGCTGGTTATGTCAGTTTCTACCGTTATCTTATTCGGTACTGTTCTTCCATTCGGTTTGCTGCTGTACGCTTCAAACTTCGCGCCATCCGACGTAGTAAGTATCATGGATGCACTTCAGCCAATCGTTACTTCAATTCTCAGTGTGATCTTCTTCCACCTGTTCTTAAACTGGTTCGAAATCGCCGGAATTATCTTAGTTCTGATTGCCATCTACATCTTGCAAGACCGTGGTCGGCACTTAAGAATCTAATTGAATCCATACTAAAAGGACCTACGCAATCATGCGTAGGTCCTTTTGTTATGCTCTTAGTGACTTGCAGCACTTGTTGCAGTTCCGTTATTGCTGGTTGCAGTGCTTGAGCTTGATCCGCCATTATTACTGAAGACGCTTGATGATGAAATAATCGAGCTACTTGATGATGACGAGCTTGAGCTTTCTGATGAGCTTGAGCTGCTTGAGCTTTCGGAAGAACTAGAGCTTGATGATGAACTTGAACTGTCACTGTTGAAGGCTGAGTATTCAAGAGCCCACTTGGAATCCTTGATTGCCAAGTAACGCTTACCCTTAACACGAACCGCTTCGACAGTGTCTGGCATGGTCCAGTTTGAAGCGTGGTCCTTGCCATCCAAGTATTGCATCAAATTCTTGTACAACAATTGTGCAGTGTATGAAGATGATTGGGTCATTGTTTCATCGGAGAGTGGACGGTCAAAACCAGTCCAGACTGCGATAGAGAAGTTCTTAGTGTATCCTGCCATCCAGGAGTCCATGACACCGTTCTTACCACTACCACTTGGGTAATTAGTAGTACCAGTCTTACCAGCTTGGTTAACACCAGAGATGTTGGCTTGACGACCAGAACCAGCGGAGTCAGTGAAGACACCCTTGAGCATATCAGTGATCATGTAAGCAGTGGCCCGACTCATTGCTCGCTTACCTTGAGAACTGAAGCGCTTGACTTGACCGTCTTGCGTGGTAATTGAGGAAATGTAGTAAGGCTTGTAGTAAGTACCACCGTTTGCAAATGCAGAGTATGCAGCAGACATTTGCAGAGGTGAGATGTACAATGCGATACCGTTTTGCAACGTGTAGGCCTTCTTTTGGGAAATACCTAAGCGTCCCAAGAACTTGGTTGCACGCTTGATACCAACAGTTTGCAGGGCCCGAATTGCGGGAACATTCCGTGATTGAACCAGGGCGTCACGCATGGTCATCGTACCCTTGTATTGGTTATCGAAGTCCTTCAGCAAGAAGTTCGTACCAGGGTAGTAGTACTTGGTATCCTTAACCGCCTTGAAGGTTGGCCATTGCAGGTATTCGATAGCTGGACCGTAATCCATCAGAGGCTTTGCGGTCGAACCAGATGAACGGTTGGTTTGCACGGCACGGTTAAGACCGTAAACAACATTACCAAGCTTCCGACCACCAAGCATTGCGATGATCTTACCGTTGTGAGGGTTAGTGACCGCCACACCAGTTTGCATCTTATCACTTTGGAAGGAAATGGTGTTGTTAGCAGCATTATACAGGTGCTTTTGCGCATCCAAATCAAGGTTGGTGTGAACTTGCAGACCATCAGTGTATGGGTTGTAACCCTTGGCAGTCAGGTCAGACAGCACTTCCTTGATGTATGGGTCAATGACCTTTTCGTCGACATTGACGTCACCGCCGGAAGTATTACCGTGGTCAGAATCAAGTCCCTTAGTAACGCTCACCTTGGCTGCTGAGTCAGCTTCGGCTTGTGTCAGGTATTTGGACCGGACCATGGCGTTAAGAACTTCATTCCGCCGGGTAGTTGCGGCTTGGATGTTTGTTGATAATGGGTTGTAGTAGGTAGGTGACTGTGGCATACCAGCTAACAGTGCGATTTGTGAAGTGTTAAGATCCTTCAAATCCTTACCATAGTAGTATTGGGCAGCAGTTTGCATACCGTAGACGCCGTTACCCATGTACACCTTATTGATGTAGAAGTCCAAAATTTGGTTCTTACTAAAGTGTTGTTCAACGTTGATAGCTAACCAGGCTTCTTGCGCCTTACGCTTAAACGTCCGGTCAGAAGCGGCGGTGGAGAAGACTGACAGCTTAACCAATTGTTGCGTCAGGGTACTACCACCTTGCATACCATCGGACCGTCCGAGGACGTTAGCAAATGCAGCACCGAAAATCCGGATTGGGTCAACCCCATGGTGCTTGTAGAAACGCCGGTCTTCGATAGAGACAACGGCGTGCTTTAAGCTTTCGGGAATTTGACTATCCTTAGCGTATTCACGTTTTTGAAGGCCAAGCCGTGAAATGACCCGGTCTTGGTTATCGTAAATGGTCGTCCCATTTTGGCTCTCCAGCTCGCTTTGACTAATCTTTGGAGCACTAGAGGCGTAGTAGAAAAACAGGGCTGTACCTGCGATAACAAGTAAGATAAATGCACTAACACAAGTGAGAATTATCTTTTTAGCTAAACCAGCTTTAGTCTGCACTTCTGGTTCTTTATTTTCCAGTCGTGAGCTCCGAGTCGGTTGATCATTATTCGACATGATAAACTCCTTTGTTCTTAGCAGCGATGATTTGATCTACTGCCTGAAGATATGGTAGGCGAGGGTTTAGTTGGTACTTGACCTCGAAGCCTTCGCGTTGAATATCGGTTAAAAGAATTGATTTGCGACCACCATTGATCATCTCGTCCCAATATCTGAAAAGAATGCTTGCTGGTAACAAATAAACGAGTTCTAATTCCGTAAATTTAATAAAGGCAAAGCAGATTCCTCCCTGAGAGACACATTCACGCATATGCCGGACTTGGTGTTCATGGAAGTTCTTCAATGGGAAGTAGCGTTTGTTGCGCGTCTCCTTCGCATCGAAGTCAATGTAGTATCCTTTATATATACCATTGTAGTCGGTGGTGGAAGGTCGTCTGAAGTAGGCTTCCTTGATCACCGCTGCACTCCGCTTTGGGTAGTCGACTTTGACAAGTTGGATCGGCGTCGGCTTTTTATAGATGACAGCAGCGTGACGACTAAGGTAGTATTTATTACTATCATTAATTTCATCTTCCAAAGACATCCCACGTTTCGCATAAATTGATTGGTGGGGTGTCGGTAAATCACGGTTAGCGTGATATGATTGTTTGGGATGTTGACCATTGGGATAGTGAATAGTCATTATGATCACTCTCCTAACTAAATCTTTATTATACCAAAATTTTTTACTGGTGAATGTTAAGAAAATATAACGGAGGAAAACTATGCGGCGGATTTGGGTGACAGGTTATCGGAGTTACGAGATCAATACATTTAAGGATGACGATCCAAAAATCTCGGTCATAAAGGAAGTGATTAAACAACGGCTCACGAATATATTAGAAGAAGACGGGGATGAAGTATGGGTAATCACCGGTCCCCAGCTCGGTGTAGAGCAGTGGGCAGCCCAGGTGGCGGTAGAACTGCGTAAAGAATTCCGTCAATTAAAGGTCGCTTTGATGTTACCGTTTACGGACTTTGCGGGTAAGTGGAATGAGAGTAACCAACGCAAGTTAGCTGACTTACGACAAAAAGTAAATTTTTCTAAAGAAATCACGGCCAAACCATACGAATCTCCGGAACAATTACGCCTCTACCAGCAATTTATGCTCTCACATACCGACCAGATGTTGATGGTATACGACCCTGATCACCCGGGTAAACCAAAGTACGACTATCAGCTAGCGCAAAGGCAAAGTGAGCAGTCTGACTACTCAATTGACCTGATCGATTTTGACGAATTACAAGAGGCTGCCATCGAGTGGAGCGAACGCGAGCGGGAACGAAAAATGTCGGATTCTGACTATTAATAGGGACTTGCATTAATAATTGAGTTTGTTAAAATGAATTTTGTATCACGCAAACAAAAGATTGAGGTGTTAAAGGTGGATAACATTAATTACACACCGCAGGACATCCTGCACAAGCAATTCAAAGAAAAGAGCATTGGTAAGGGCTACGACATGACTGATGTTGATGGATTCCTCGACAATGTTATTAAAGACTACGATACCTACAACAAGGAAATCGAACGCTTAAACGACGAAAACGAACGTCTGCGGGCTAAGGTTGACGAACTCAATCGTCAAATCGAAGTTGGTGCTTCTATGCCATCACGTCCTGCAGAAAGTCAACCAGTTTCAAATGCCACTAACATGGATATCTTGAAGCGTCTCTCTAACTTGGAACGCCGTGTCTTCGGTTCCCAAATTAATGAGGGCTCAAGCAACGATTCACACTTGCTTTAGTGCGCGTTATCAATTAGAATTATATTTTGCAAGTCTTGGGTAATTGAGCACAGCTTTTGTTGTGTTAGGAAGGTCCATGCTCGCACAGGCTGCGATGCCTGTAGTGTTTGTGCCCACTGAAAAAATAAGGTGGGGCACCGGTTCATCCGGTGACGGCGGAAAAAAAGGCTAAGGTTTTCTATGCCCTAGTATTCCTGAAAAGTGCCACAGTGACGATACAGTATTGGAAACGATACTGGTGGAACGCGGTAAACCCCTCAAGCGGTAAACCCAAACTACGGTAGGGGAGCTTTGGATAGCAAATTGAAGCGATTCCAGGGGAGAGTTTATACTCTGAGATAGATGATTACCTCGGACTAGCCATTACCTGGTGGTTAGCCTACGACAAAACATGGCCTACAGATTCTTGCATTCAGGTACCCGGTTCGCCGGGTTTTTTATTTTTAAATTTTTAATCTTGACTTTTTATTAAATCATGGTATCTTTATAAACAATCAAAGTCCTTTAAGTTAGTCCTGTGAGGCTAGTAAGGTGCGTTATAAGTTAGTACCAGTAGACTATACTGGATACCTAAGCCCCTAGACTACACAGACGGTCTAGGGGTTTTTCTTTTGGGACTTGATTAGTTTGTCGCAAAAGTAAAAGAGGTGTAAGTGTGAATAAGCAAATTATTGACGGTATGGCAATGAA
Organism: Limosilactobacillus sp.; assembly: GCA_030530845.1. Lineage (GTDB taxonomy): Bacteria > Bacillota > Bacilli > Lactobacillales > Lactobacillaceae > Limosilactobacillus. The sequence goes on along the minus strand of JAUMUE010000024.1, from coordinate 8,100 downwards.
GCGTGCTTTGACCCGGATCACTTACGAGATTATCGAAGAAAACAAGGGTACTGAAGGCCTTGTCTTAGTCGGTATCAAGACTCGTGGTGAATTCATTGCAAAGCGGATTGCTGATCAGATGTCAAAGTTGGAAAACGTTGACGTTCCAGTGTTTGGAATCGACATTACTGGTTACAGAGATGACCTGCAAGACGATGCTAACATGGAAGAAACTAAGGTTGTTGACGAATTACCAATTGACCTGGATGATAAGCGGATCGTTTTAATCGATGACGTCTTCTATACTGGACGCTCAATTCGGGCAGCCATGGACGCATTGATGGATCTTGGACGTCCCCAAAGCATCAGAGTTGCCGTCTTAATCGACCGTGGTCACCGTGAAATGCCAATTCGCCCTGATTTCGTTGGTAAGAATGTTCCAACCGCAAGCGAAGAAAAGGTCCAAGTCAAGATGAACGAAGTAGACAGTGAAGACAGCGTAGAATTAATTAAATAGTAACCATTAAACTCGCTCCAGAGAGGGCAGCATGGTACATTACCCACGGATTAGTAGGTGGGGACCAGACTGCCCGGAGCAAATCATTTGCCCCGGCTTTTTTGTTACAAAGGAGAAAAAACATGACTGAACTTGTAAAATTACCTCACTTCGTATCCGTAGAAAATCTTTCCACTGATCAAATCACCAGTTTGATCGAACGTGCTGAATACTTCAAAAAGGGTGGTGCAACGCCTGAATTAACTAAGCCTGTATACGTAACTAACATGTTCTTTGAAAATTCCACCCGGACACACACCAGTTTTGCGATGGCGGAAAAGAAGCTCGGTTTGACTGAAATTCCATTTGACTCCGCTCACTCATCAATGTCCAAGGGTGAAACGCTCTACGATACCTGCTTGGTTATGAACGCACTCGGTGTTGACCTGACAGTTATCCGTGCTAAAGAAAACAACTATTACAACGCATTGATCAACCCTGGCGAAGGTCAACACCTTGAACTCGGGATCGTAAACGGTGGTGACGGTTCAGGCCAACACCCATCACAATGCATGCTCGATATCATGACGATTCACGAAAAGTTTGGTCACTTTGACGGCTTGAAGGTCGCAATTGTCGGTGACATCACTAACTCCCGGGTGGCGCGTTCCAACATGGAAATCCTGACCCGACTCGGCGCTGAAGTTTACTTCTCCGGCCCAGAATACTGGTACGACCACGAATTCGATAAGTTTGGTAAGTACCTGCCATTTGATGAATTGGTAGAAGAAGTCGACGTAATGATGCTTCTCCGGGTTCAACACGAACGTCACGACGGGGATGCTAACGAAGCAACATTCGACGCAGCTGATTACCACAAGAAGTACGGTATCAACCACGATGTTTACCAACGTCTCAAGAAGGATTGCATCATCATGCACCCAGGTCCAATCAACCACGATGTTGAACTTGCCGGTGACCTGGTCGAAGCTCCTAAGAGTATGTTCTTCAAGCAAATGCAAAACGGTGTCTTCATGCGGATGGCAATGCTGGAAGCTGTACTCCGCGGTCGCAAATTAGGGGGATTAGAATAGTGAAAAGCTTAATCCAAAACGGAACAGTATACACAAACGGCCAACTGATCCACGCCGACGTCTTAATCGCAGACGGCAAGATCAAGGCGATCGGGGACCTGGCGGATGTGGCCGGGGATGTCGATCAAGTAATCGACGCTACTGACAAGCTCGTCAGCCCGGGCTTAGTCGATGTCCACGTCCACTACCGCGATCCTGGTCAAACGCAAAAGGAAACGATCAAGACCGGTTCCGCTGCGGCTGCTCACGGTGGGTTCACTACGGTCGGTGCAATGCCAAATGTCGATCCTACACCTGATACTCCAGAACGGGTGTCACACATGGTAAAACGCAACCAAGAAGATGGCCTGGTACACATCGCCCAATACTCGACAATCACTACAGGCCGCGCCGGGGATGAATTAGTCGACATTGCCGGTGTCAAGAAGGCCGGTGCGTTTGCTCTCAGTAATGACGGATCCGGAATCCAAACTGCGGGGACAATGTACAGAGCGATGCAAGAAGCCAAGAAGGCCGGCTTGCCAATCGCTGCTCACGTGGAAGACAACTCTTTGCTCTTCGGCGGGGTCATCAATGAAGGAAAACGCGCACACGAGCTCGGCGTGCCTGGTGCTCCATCCGTGACCGAATCATCACAAGTCGCACGTGACCTTGTTTTAGCCCACGCAACTGGCGCACAATACCACATCTGCCACATCTCTACTAAGGAAAGCCTGGCAATGGTGCGGTTTGCCAAGAAGCACGGCGTCAATGTCACCTGTGAAGCAGCGCCACACCACTTGCTACTGGCGGACAAAGAAATCAAGGCCGGGGATGGGAACTACAAGATGAACCCTCCTCTGCGTGATGAAAAGGACCGTCAAGCGCTTGTCCAAGGTCTGGTCAACGGTACAGTCGATATGATCGCCACTGACCATGCACCCCACACGGTAGAAGATAAGCCACACGACCTTTGTAGCTGCGCAAACGGGATTACCGGGAGCGAAACTGCATTCTCGGAACTCTACACCAAGCTGGTCATGACCGGCATTATTACATTGCCACGCCTGCTTGACCTGATGAGCGCCAACCCAGCTGACATCTTTGGACTGACTGGGGCAGGGCACCTTGAACCGGGCAAGCCTGCTGACATTGCAATTTTCGACCTGAAACACGAATACGAAATCAAAGAAGAAGACTACCAATCTAAAGGGATCAACAGCCCATTCACTGGCGACCATGTCTACGGTGAAACTGTGATGACCTTAGTTGACGGCAAAGTTGTTTACGAACGAAAGGAAGATTAATGATGGAACGCTACCTAGTATTAGAAGACGGCAGTGTATACGAAGGTGAAGCATTCGGCGCTGATCGTTCCACCCTCGGCGAAGTTGTCTTTACGACGGGGATGACCGGTTACCAAGAAGCAATCACCGACCAATCTTACGCAAATCAAATCCTGGTTTTCACCAATCCCTTAATTGGTAATTACGGTGTTAACCTCGACGACTACGAAACATTAGAACCACAAATCAAGGGTGTGATCTGCCACCAAGTCGCACGGCGCCCAAGTAACTGGCGGATGCAAGAAACTTTGCCAGACTTCATGGAACGCCTCGATATCCCTGGTATCCAAGGACTTGATACTCGTGAGCTGGTAAGAAAATTGCGTGAACACGGTACTTTGCGCGGTGCGGTCGTGGACAATGTCGATGATCTGGACGCACTGTTAGAAAAGATCAAGGCATCACATCCAACCGCCGGCATCATCAGCAAGGTTTCAACCAAGTCTCCATATCCAAACCCAGGATCCAAGCGTAACATCGTGGTAATCGACTTCGGACTCAAGCACAGTATCTTGCGTGAACTTGCAATTCGTGATTGTAACGTCATCGTTTTGCCATACACCGCCACTGCACAACAAGTCTTGAACCTCAAGCCAGATGGTATGCTGCTCAGTAATGGCCCTGGTGATCCGGATGAAATGGAAGACGCCGCTAAGATGGTGGCAGAAGTGGAACAACACCTGCCAGTCTTTGGAATCTGTATGGGACACCAAGTTTTTGCAAAGGCTAACGGCGCAACAACTTACAAGATGAAGTTCGGCCACCGTGGATTTAACCACCCAGTCCGCAACATCGCGACAGGGGAAATCGATTTCACGTCACAAAACCACGGGTACGCGGTCGACCCAGCTTCAGTCGACACTGACAAGCTTTTGATCACCCACGAAGAAGTGAACGACGGTACTGTAGAAGGTCTGCGCCACAAGCACTTCCCAGCCTTCTCAGTCCAATTCCACCCAGACGCTGCACCGGGTCCTCACGATGCAGACGACTTATTTGATGACTTTATTAGCATGGTAGACCAACAAAGGAGTGAACGGACGAATGCCTAAGCGTACCGATATTCATAAGATTTTAGTAATTGGTTCAGGTCCAATCATCATTGGCCAAGCAGCGGAATTTGACTACTCAGGAACCCAAGCATGTATGGCATTGCGGGAAGAAGGTTACGAAACTGTCCTGGTCAACTCAAACCCAGCCACAATCATGACTGATACTGAAGTTGCGGACCATGTCTACATCGAACCATTGACTGTCGAATCAGTCTCACGGATTATTAGAAAAGAATACCCAGACGCAATCTTGCCAACTCTGGGTGGACAAATCGGTTTGAACCTGGCCGTCGCATTATCTAAGACCGGCCTGCTCGACGAACTAAACATCCAACTGCTCGGTACGAAGCTGGTCTCAATTGACGAAGCCGAAGACCGGGAAAAGTTTAAGGAATTGATGCAACGACTTGGTGAACCAGTGCCTGCATCACTCACCGTCGAAACCGTCCAAGACGCACTCGACTTTGCACACGAAATTGGTTACCCAGTCATCGTCCGTCCCGCCTTTACCATGGGTGGTACCGGTGGTGGTATGTGTCACAATGACGAAGAATTGCAAACCATCGCCAAGAACGGTCTTGACCTTTCTCCTGCAACCCAATGTTTGATTGAAAAGTCAATCGCCGGTTACAAGGAAATCGAATTCGAAGTGATGCGTGACGCTGCCAACAATGCCATGGTCGTATGTTGTATGGAAAACTTCGACCCAGTTGGTATCCACACCGGTGATTCAATCGTCTTTGCACCATGCCAAACCTTGTCAGACCGTGACTACCAAATGTTGCGTGACTGTGCCCTCAAGTTGATCCGCGCCTTGAAAATCGAAGGTGGATGTAACGTTCAATTGGCACTCGATCCCAACTCATACAGCTACAACGTGATCGAAGTTAACCCACGTGTGTCACGTTCTTCAGCGCTGGCATCTAAGGCGACCGGTTACCCAATTGCCAAGATGGCCGCCAAGATTGCTGTTGGATTGACACTCGATGAAATCAAGAACCCAGTTACTGGGACCACTTACGCAGAATTCGAACCCGCACTGGATTATGTTGTCTGCAAGATCCCACGCTGGCCATTTGATAAGTTCACTCGTGCCGACCGTCGCTTAGGTAGTCAAATGAAGGCGACCGGTGAAGTTATGGCGATTGGCCGGACCGCAGAAGAAGCATTCCAAAAGGCCGTTCGTTCTTTGGAAATCGACCAAAAGGATTTCTTCTCCGTTCCTGCTCACGAATCTACCGACATTCAACTGGAAGACAAGCTGGTACACGCTGACGATGACCGTCTTTTCTACATTGCTGAAGCTTTCCGTCGTGGTTACACGATTGAAGACGTCCACGAACTTACCAAGATCAATGACTACTTCTTAGATGTCGTTCACCACATCATCGAATTGGAAAAGGACATCGAAGCAAATCCTCAAGACGTGAAGACTCTGAATCTCGCTAAGAAATACGGATTTAGTGACCATACGATCTCACAACTCTGGAAGATTGACGAAGATGAAGTCCGTACCTTACGCAAGCAAGAGGGCATCATGCCGGTCTACAAGATGGTCGACACTTGTGCCGCAGAATTTGACTCATCCACGCCATACTTCTACAGTACCTACGATCGTGAAAACGAAAGTATCAAGAGCGACAAGGAATCTGTTCTGGTTATCGGTTCTGGTCCTATCCGTATCGGTCAAGGGGTCGAATTCGATTATGCTACCGTCCACTGTGTTAAGGCGCTCCAATCAATGGGATATGAAGCAATCGTAATGAACTCCAACCCCGAAACCGTCTCAACCGACTTCTCCGTTTCAGACAAGCTCTACTTTGAACCACTGACGTTAGAAGACGTGCTCAACGTTATCGACCTTGAACAGCCAAAAGGGGTTATCGTGCAATTCGGTGGCCAAACCGCAATTAACTTGGCTGCCGGCCTCGACGCTCACGGTGTTCAAATCCTTGGTACGACCGTGAAAGACCTTGATGCTGCCGAAGATCGTCGGGTATTTGATGAAGTGATCAAGAAGCTCAACCTTAAGCAACCAATCGGACTTACCGCTACTACTCAACAAGGTGTGCTCGATGCCGCTGAAGAAATCGGCTACCCAGTATTAGTACGTCCTTCATACGTGCTCGGTGGTAAGGCGATGGAAATTGTTTACGGTGAAGAAGAACTCCGCGAATACCTGAAGTCAAATGCAGACGTCGCAGCTGACCACCCAATCCTGATTGACTCATACTTAGAGGGTCATGAGTGTGAAGTCGACGCAATATGTGACGGTACCAATGTGCTTCTTCCAGGGATTATGGAACACATCGAACACGCTGGGGTCCACTCTGGAGATTCAATGGCCGTATACCCACCACAAAGCTTTGACGACGATATCAAGGCACAGATCGTCTCCGCTACCAAGAAACTCGCCATCGCGCTCAAGTGTCGCGGTATCATGAACATCCAATTCATCATCCACAACCATGAAGCATACGTACTGGAAGTAAACCCACGTGCGAGTCGGACTGTTCCATTCTTGTCTAAGATCACGGGAATCGAAATGGCACAAGTGGCATCACGTGTCATCCTCGGTCAAAGCTTGGCAGAACAGGGTTACCAAGATGGTCTCTATCCAGAAAGCAAGACCATCCACGTCAAGGCACCAGTCTTTAGTTTCAACAAGCTGGATGATGTGGACTCATACCTGGGACCTGAAATGAAGTCGACAGGGGAAGTAATGGGATCCGATCAAACATTCGCTAAGGCACTCTACAAGGCGTTTGCGGGTGCGAAGATGCAACTGCCAGACAACGGTAGTCTCTTGCTGACGATCGAAGACAACGACAAGCAAACCATCTTGCCACTTGCTAAGCGGTTCGCTCTGATCGGTTGGCGCCTGCTCGCTACGAAAGGGACGGCTGACTTCTTGAAGGAAAACGGCCTCCATGTCGAAACGGTAGGTAAGATCGGGGATGTCGATGACGAACACAACATTCTCCGTGTCGTTAAGGAAAACCGTGTCGACCTCGTAATCAACACGATGGGTCACGACTATACCAAGAATTCTGACGGGTTCATCATTCGTCAAACCGCAATCGAGCATAACGTGCCATTGCTGACGGCCCTCGATACCGTCGACGCATTACTCCGCGCGCTCGAAAACCGGTCCTTTACGACTACATCTCTCTAATTACACATGAAAACTTGGGCATTTTTGCTCAAGTTTTTTTATTTTTTCTCCCAAAATTTAATAGTGATAAAATTCGTAATGTTGGTTCAGATAAATATTCTAATCTGTATTACTTTATTAAATGGGGGAATTTAATATGAAGAAGCAACCTACATACAAACTTCGCAAGTTGACTATTGGTGTATGCTCAGTTGCACTGATGTCTTTATTTGCGGCACAACAACAAGTACTCGCTGACACCACTGATGGCGCTCAAGCAGCAGAAACTCAAACTGTTACTGACTCATCAAAGAACTTGTCAGCAGTAAACCAAGAACTGGGAGAAACTACTGGTCACAGTGCTCAATACATCCAAAACGCTGTTGATCAAGCACAAACTAAGTACGGTGTTACTATTACCACTAAGGACAATGGTGACAACACTACTTCATTCAACACTTACGCTAAGGATGCTCAAGGCCAAGACGTACAAGGTACTCAATTAACTGTATCTGTTGCCAAGGACTTCACTACTCAAGCAAAGACTGTTGAACAAGGTGCTACTTTGAACGCAGCTGACCTCGTTGACAACAGCGGTGACTTCAACAACTTTACTGTTACTGGTTTTGACCCAGAAACTGTTGGTGAACAAGAAGTAACTGTTACTGGTAGCGTACGTGCATACCCAGAAGACAAGGTATCACACACTGCTACTGTTACTGTAACCGCTGCATCAAGCAAGGACGACGGTACCAGCACTGATGGTACTGATACTGACACCACTGGTACTGATGATGACAAGACTCCATCAACTCCAGAAACTCCTGCTACTCCAGCCTACGATCCACAAAAGGACCTCGATGCTGTTAACTCTGCATTAGTTGACATGGCTGGCCGTACTAAGGATGCTGTAGATGCTAAGATTGCTGACCTTCAAAAGCAATACCCTAACACTCAAGTTAACGCAAACTACCTTGCTGACGAAAACAAGTACCAATTC
>JAUMUE010000023.1 GCA_030530845.1 Limosilactobacillus sp. | reverse complement strand
CGGTGATATCCTGGTCAACCAAGGTAACAACTAAAGCATAATAAAAAGGAGGCAACACATTTCTGCGTTGACTCCTTTTAGTATGGAATTACTTTTGTTCCATAACAGTTTCACCATTAGCAGTGATAGTGAAAGTCTTGTTAGCTGCGTCGGCTTCAAGAACAGCAACGTTAGCGCCATCCTTGTCCTTACGAGTAATCTTGATAGTAGTTTCAGTTGGAGTTTCAACATCAATTGAACCTTCAAGATCAAAGGCAGCGAATTCGTTACGCCATGAAAGTAAGTCTAAGAGGTTCTTAACAACTGGACGTTGAACTTCCTTAGCCACTTCTTCCTTAGTGTAGTAGTGACGGTTGATGTTACGACCTTCCTTAGTCTTTTCGAGCAAGTCAAGGTCGTTTGAACCAGCAAGCAGACCAACGTAGTAAACCATTGGAATACCAGGTGCGAATACTTGGAATACACGTGAAAGCAAGTAAGCCTTGTCGTCGTCACCTAATGCTGAGTAGAAGGTTGAGTTGATTTGGTAAATATCCAGGTTGTTGTATTCTGCACTGGAGTACTTACGCTTAACGTTGGCACCAACCTTGTACAATTCGTTTGATGCGTAGTCGATTTCTTCATCAGTCAAGATGTCCTTAGCATCAACAACACCGATACCATCGTGAGTATCAAGAGTAGTGAATTGCTTCATTGGACTCATCTTCAACCACTTTGCCAAACGGTTAGTCTTACCTGAGTAAAGAGTGTAAAGAGTAGTCATTGGAAGAGTGAAGTCGTAGATGAAGAAGTTGTGTTCAGAAATCTTTTGTGGAATAGTGTAGTGTTCGTGGATTTCTGGCAAGATGATGGCCTTGTATGGTGCAAGGATGTCTTGAACTTCATTTAAGAGGTCCCAGATTTCTGGTTCAACGAAGAAGTCAGAAGTACCAACCTTCTTAACAGCGTAAGCAAAGGCATCAAGACGGATCATGTCAGCACCGTGCTTAACCATGTCGATCAGAGTTTCCTTGAAGAATTCGTTAGCGATCTTGCTCTTAACGTTGATATCGATTTGTTCTTCACCGAAAGTGTTCCAAAGGTTTTCCTTGGTACCATCGTCAAATTCGATTTCTTGCTTAGGAGCACGGTCTTTACGCTTGTAGATCAAGTCAACATCTTCTTGAGTTGGACGATCCTTACCAGCTTGTTCCCAGAACTTTTCCCAACGAATAAAGAAGTCGTTGTACTTGGAGTCATCGTGCTTCTTCTTGAAGTCTTGGTACATTTCGGACTTCTTTGAAATGTGGTTGATCATGAAGTCAAACATCAGGTAGTAGTCTTCACCTAATGCTTCAACGTCACTCCAGTCACCGAATGCTGAGTCAACAACATCGTAACGGTATGGTGCGAAACCACGGTCACCAGTTGAAGGGAAGAATGGCAGCAAGTGCACACCACCGATAGCGTCACCGATGTATTCCTTCAAGATTTGGTGAGTTTCCTTAATGTCCTTACCCATTGAGTCGGAGTAAGTGATCAACATAGTCTTGTTTTGAATTGGCATAATGTATAAACCTCCAAATAAATTTACTTAGTAGCTTTGCGACGAGTTGCGAAGAAAATGATGATAGCGATGATGATCAGGGCAACACCGTAAACAGGGAACGGTGCGGCCAGTCCCATACCACTGATGTCTTGGCCAAGGATCTTGTTGGTCCATTCTGCGATTGATGGAGAGAAGAATGCACCGAAGTTAAAACCGATCAGACAGAGAGATGTAACGAGAGGTTGACGGTTAGAAGGTGCAAGATCAGGCAAGAGGTTGAAGATCAGTGGAGAAACAAGTTGCAGTGGGAAACCGATTAAGAGTAAACCGATTACCATCAATGCAAAGTTGTTTCCGGCAAATCCGAATAAGAAGTTGGATAATGCCATCAGGCCGAGACCGAGGTAGACAGTACCGAAGCCCAGGCGCTTTTGGATTGCACCGTATGAGATACCACCCAAAGTAGCACCGATCAACATCAGTGACAGGAACATTGAGGAGCCAGTGTAGTGTTCACCGTTGATTGCTACGGCTAAACCAGGGAACCGGTTTTCCATACCAACGTAATCAACGACTAACAGGAAGGCAAATAATACAAGAAGGTAAACTACAGGGCTGATCTTAGTGATCTTTTCACCTTTAGTTTCACCAAGCTCGCTACCTAGTTCATCTGAGGCAGTTTCTACTTCGTCTTCAACAGCAGCATCGTCTGGAACACGCATTGCAAAGAACGCTAAGACGAGGAATGCTAAGAAGTAGACCCCAAATGAACCATGCCAGCCGGCGAAGCTTAAGAAGAGACCCGCAACAGTCAAGGTGAATGCTTGACCGATTTGTTCGGCAGCAGCACGCCAACCGAGCATTTGTGAACGTTCACTTCCTTGGTACCAAACTGAAATCATTGAGATCGCTTGGGAGTTATACAGACCATAACCTGCACCCAAGACGAGGCGTGAAATCAAGATCGTCGTGTAGTTGTCGACGAACATTGGTACAATACCGGCTAAACCGACGATGGTAACACCGGCCATGATGATCTTCTTATCAGAGATGTGGAACCACTGTTGGATGAGTGGGGAGAGAACCACGAAGATCATAACGGCAAATGATGGTGTCGTAACCAGGTATTCTGATTGCGTTTGGCTAATGTTCAAGGCTGCCTTCAATTGAGGAAGTGAACCTTGAATAGCATAAGCACTAGTAACCATCAAAGAGACAGAGAGAAATGCTAGTTTGGTAATAATAGAATGTTTTTTATCCATTTTCCTTACCACTTTCTAAAGAGATTGACAAACGTTTAACAATTAGCTTGTGGTTATAATATACATCCTTCACTTTCATTTGTCAAACGTTTATCAAGAAAAATGTAAGGGATTCCATCACCGTAAGTTGGGCTTTTGTGAAAATAATTGTGAAAGCTTGCTGCAACAGTGAAAGGGCATACAGTTTCGGTGCTTGTTGCATGGTGAGCAAATGCAGAAAAATAAAAAGAGGACCGAATTTTTTCAGTCCTCACGTATTTATTTTAGATAACTCTTTGCGATTCGCGCAATTTGTTCGATGGTTTGTTGTCCATTTTCCATGCTGGTGTTTTTATCAGTGTACACTGCGATGGTATAAGTCGATCCGTCATTGTTGGTGATATAACCAATACTATTGACGATCCAGTCAGACTTACCGTAGTTTAACCAACCGTTTTTCAAAGCGAAGTGGCCACTGCCGGCGGAAATACCCCATCTCTGGTCCATTTCAACTTCATTCATCAAGTCGGCAATCAGCTTTCGTTGGCTGGAATTCAAGACATTGGAGCTATAGAAGATGTTATTCAAAAGCTTGATTTGATCGCGTGGGGTAGTTAATGTAAGACCCCAGCTTTGCTTTGCGACGGAATCATTCATACCAAACTTTTCGAAGGTATCTTGAAGACCTTCACGTTCCCCAAGATCTTCGAAAAGTTCTGTCGTTGAATCGTTGTCACTTTCTTCGATCATCTTTTCAGCGAGACTATATTGGTGCTTGCTGAGTCCGTCCGATTGCTTTAATAAGAGTCCGGCCAGGATTGATACCTTTACAGTACTGGCTGTGTGGAACTTGTGGTTCGGATTTTTCGCCTGATAGTATGTCTTGTGGTTCTTTGGCGAATAAATCGCAACTGCCACATTACCATTTGAAGTATAAATGATGTTTTTCCAATCGTGGTACATCCGCCCCTCTAAAGTACCGAAACGACGGTACAAGAGTATACTGGCGATAATAATGACGATTGCCCAAAATCTGAACTTCCTACGTCTGGCCATCAATTGACACTCTCCTTAAATTTAATTGCGCATGGATACAATTTTACATTTATTTTTTGAAAAATAAAGCGATTTAGTAAAAAGTAAATAAAACTTCACATTAATAAAAATGTTACCAAATCTTCATAATTCAACTCGATAATATTTGATAAGATTATAATCAGTATGATTTAAGGAGAAATATCTTAAAATAAGAGCATGATTCAAAAAATTAAGAAGCACTTTATCAAGTTTTTTCTAATTATTATTAGTTTGAACCTTAGCTTAATGAGTCTTGGTAGCTTGGCAAAGGCTGATAGTAATTCATTCTTTAATATGGATGCGCGTTCTGCTTACGCAATTGATGCGGAGACGGGACAGGTTTTATATGAAAAGAATGCACAAAAGACCTACCCAATTGCCTCGGTGGTTAAGATTGTGACGTTGGGTGTGATCGAACAAGATATTCGTGACCACAAACTGTCATGGAACCAGAAGATTACGATTTCACCAGAGATAGCGAAAATGTCTACTGACAGCCGTCTTTCCAATGTTGAATTGATCGCTGGCGCCAAGTACACGGTCCGTCAGTTAGTCGAATCAATGATGTTGGTTTCCGCTGACGGTAGTACCCAAGCATTAGCGATTGCCAGTGCCGGCAGTACCGCTGCATTCAACAAGAAGATGAAAAAATTCGTTAAGGATGCTGGGGTGACGGATGAAAAAATCTACAACGCAATTGGCTTGCCAAACTCCTACATGGGATCCTACAAGCTCAAGGGCGTGGATAACAATGCGGAAAACAAGTTCTCTGCTAAAGACGTGGCTTTGATTTCCAAGTACCTCGTGGATAAGTACCCAGAAACCACGAAGATCACCTCAAAGAAGTTTGCCAAATTTGGACCAACTGCGGAAGCTGAGCAACAAATTGTCAACATCAATTCCCTGTTGCCACAAAATGGTACGGCGCCAACTGGCTGGAATATCGATGGGCTCAAGACGGGTAACACCGATGATGCTGGTAAGTGTATCGTAACGACGGGGACTTACAATGGTCACCGGGTAGTTGTGGTTGCACTCCACACCGTCGACGATTGGGCACAACAAGGATTGATGCTGAAGAAGTTCTACGAGGACCTTTCTGCCAAGTATGACCCAGTTACGCTCGGTAGCACCAAGGAATTACCACGCAAGTTCCAAAAGCGGCACGTGGCTCACGCAAAGAAGCACCACTCCACACGGCTGGAACTGGTCAAGCCAGTCACTCTCTGGATTCCAAAGGGGAGCAACTGGAAGCAAAACCATCCAAAGTTCAAGCCTGACAAGCAACACCGCTCGATTATGGGCTTTCTTGAAGCGCCATTCGAAAAGGGTGACAAGGTCGGATACATTAGATTTAATCCGTCGGGGATGCCAAGTGTAAAGGTTCCTGTCAAGGCGATATCAACAATTAAAAAGGCCTTATTCTAGGCATACTAAAAGGGATTCAGAGTTGATCTGAATCCCTTTTGTATTAGTATTCAACGTGCCATTTAATGGTGCATTCCTTAGTTTCACCAGGGTGGAGTTCGATGTCACCGAATTCTGGGTGGTGTGGAGCATCGGACAGGGTTTGTGCTTCCATGGCGATGGCGTTGTGTGGGTGCACTTCGCCGTGGTTGTATACTGTTGGGTCGTCCGCGTTCATCGTGTACATTACCAGAGCGTTGCGGTCGGAGTACAGAGTCATCTTACGGCCACTTTCTGGATCTTCCAGGATTGCGACTGGGTTGTCCAGGCTTAGTTCAACTTCCCAGATGTCGTCAAAACCATTTTCCTTGGTAGCTGCCATTGGCTTGAGTGCGTCAGCTAACTTGGTTGGTGTTGAGAAATCAAATGGTGTACCGGCGTTAGCAACCTTTTCACCTGTTGGGATTTTGCCATCATCAACTGCCAAGTGGTGAGTGGAATTGACGTAGAGCTTTTGATCTTCAATCGTTGTTACACTTGGATCTGCCAAGTTCCAGTAGGTGTGGTGGGTTGGGTTGAAGAGGGTGTCGGCGTTACTGTTAGCGCTGAACTTGAGGCTCAAAGTATCGTTGTTATCGAGCGTGTAAGTTGCACTGACTTCCATTTGGCCAGGGAAAGTATCCATTTCTTCATTTATGGTCAAACTGAGGTGGATTGAGACGGCATCATCGGTCAGCTTAGTACCATCCACGTGCCAGATGTGGCTGTAAAAACCATTTTTACCACCGTGCAAGGTATTCTTGCCTTCGTTTTGTTCTACCTTGTATTGCGTGCCATTAATTTCGAATTCACCATCAGCGATCCGACCTGCGACACGACCGATCAAACGGTTAGTGCAGAATCCATTGCCAGTAAATGCGTCGAGGTTTTCTGATGTCAAAACCATGTCAGCCTTACCGCCATCCTTGGTAGGAACCTTGAATGATTGGAGCAAGCCCGCAAAGTTGAGGACTGATGCTTGAACTCCATTGTCATTTGTTAAAACATACTTTGTAATTGCTTGGTCATTGTAGTGGCCAAAAGGTACCTTAGAGATATCCATGGTACTTATTCCTCCTTTAAGAAAGCGCTTTACATATGATTTAATTTTAACACAGATTGCGAAATTTTGAACAAGCTAGAGTAAAATATTAGAAAAGGGGGGCGCAACAATGAATAAAGACTGGTGGTCACGATTTAAGAAGAGTTTTAACAATAAATTGGTGAATGTATTGCTGATATTTTCTGCAGAAGACGAGTTTGTCAGAAGGCACAAAAACAAGGGTGCGATGTTAGACGAACAAAAACGATACGGTAAGAGTGATAAAGATTAACAACTCGGCCGATTGGGATACAATGAAAGTAAGAAAGATTTTGGAAGTGAATGTTTAGGATGGAAACAATAGAAAAGATTCCAGAAACAATGCGTGCGTGGGAAGTCACTACGCCAGGCCCAGTAGATGGGGACAAGGCTCCCCTGAAACTGGTTGAAAAGCCTGTGCCAACCCCAGGACGTGGTGAAGTGCTGGTACGGGTGTTGACCTGTGGGGTTTGCCATACTGACTTACATGTGACGGAAGGAGACTTGCCAGTACATAAGGAACACGTTACGCCAGGCCATGAAATCGTCGGTCAGGTGGTTGCGCAAGGACCAGATACGCAGCGCTTCAGTCTCGGCGAACGGATTGGGATTCCTTGGTTCCGTCATGCCTGTGGTGTCTGCAAGTTCTGTCGTTCTGGTCACGAAAACCTCTGTCCACATTCCGTCTACACCGGATGGGACCATGATGGCGGTTACGCAGAATACGTGACTGTTCCCGAAGGATTTGCGTACCGGATCCCGGAGCGTTTTAATTCACTGACAGCTGCACCGTTACTGTGTGCGGGGATTATCGGTTATCGTGCATTTGAGCGTGCCAATATTCCTGCTGGTGGACGCCTGGGACTGTATGGTTTCGGCGGTTCTGCTCACATCACTGCCCAAATCGCAATTGACCAGGGGATTGAAGTGCACGTCTTTACCCGAGGCAAGGACGCACAAAAGTTTGCCCTGGAACTCGGCTGTGCCTCTGCCCAGGGTGCATACGATCTGTCGCCAGTGCCACTCGACTCATCCATTATGTTTGCGCCGGTTGGTGATATGGTCTTACCAGCGTTGAAGAGCCTGACCCCAGGTGGAACCCTTGCGCTGGCTGGGATTCACATGTCCGACATTCCAACAATGAACTACCAGGATGATATTTTCCACGAGAAGGTCCTGACAAGCGTTGAGAGTAACACCCGCCGTGATGGTGAAGAATTCCTGACCTTAGCCGACCGTCTCCACATCGAGCCAGAAGTGATGGAATACCCATTTGAGCAGGCAGATCAGGCTTTGCGTCACGTTAAGGGCGGAAATATCAAGGGTGCCTGCGTACTTCGGATTAGCCAAGACTAATTGAATTTGGTATGATGGTACTTATTTGATACGAAATGAGGAAATAAGATGAAACTACCACAGTTAAACCTTGACCAAGAAAAGGGACCAAAAGCAATCATCTCCACAACGATGGGCGCAGTTGAAATCCAACTTTTCCCTAAGCAAGCACCAAAGACTGTTAAGAACTTTGTCGAATTAGCAAAGCAGGGTTACTACAACGGCGTGATCTTCCACCGTGTGATTCCTGACTTCATGATCCAAGGTGGCGATCCAACTGGTACCGGCCGTGGCGGTGAAAGTATCTATGGCAAGTCATTTGAAGACGAATTTTCCAAGGAGCTCTTCAACCTTTACGGCGCACTCTCAATGGCAAATTCTGGCCCAGATACTAACGGCAGCCAGTTCTTCATCGTCAGCAGCAAGCACGTGCCCGACGATATGATCGATGATATGGACTACATCGGTTACCCAGAAGAAATCATCAATTACTACAAGGACAACGGTGGTACGCCATGGCTCGACTTCCGCCACACCGTCTTTGGTCAAGTCGTTGACGGTATGGACGTGGTCGAAGCGATCAGTAAGGTCAAGCGTGACATCTCAGATAAGCCACGCAAGGACGTTGTGATCAAGAAGATTTTAATTGAAGAATAAACGAAAACCACGAACTGGAGTGATCCGGATCGTGGTTTATTTGTGCTTAAGTAGCTCCCAGAGTTTTTGCTCGTTTTCCGACAGTACTTCGGTGGAACGGCGGGCGAGGGAGAGTTTGAAGTGTGGTTGTTGCGCGTCTAAGAGGGTGAGTGCGACCAGCTGATCAGACGGCTTAATCGCCAGGTCAGTCAAAAATGAAATTCCCAGGTTATCCTCGACCATCGCCTTGATGACGTGAATGTCCGGTGTTTGGAAGATTACCTTAGGACGGGTGTGGGTTTGGTGGCACATCTGCTTGAAGGCCTGGACGTGGAAGAATTCACTGCTGGGCATGATGAAGGACTCCTTGGCCAGGTCAGCGAATCGTACCGCGCCCTTGCCTGCCAGTGGGTGGTTCTTTCCGACAATGATCTTAAATGAATAGTTAGCGAATTCCTGCGTCGTTAGTCGTTCTTCGTGAAAAGTCTCCAGTGATCCGAGCAAAGCAATGTCGAGCTGTCCCTTTGTCAACATCTTCAAGAGCTCCCGTGAACCGTGCTCGTAGACGTCGAGGCTGTGCATCAATTTTGCCCGCATCAGAGACGGGGTGAGGGAAGGAAAGTAGTAGTTCCCGATGATTGGTGGCAGGCCAAAACGGATCTGGCTGGCTTCGGAGCGCGCAATCTCCTCTTTAGCTACCTGGAGTTCATTCAAGATGACGTTGATGTGGTTGGCGAGCTGTTCCCCGGCCTTGGTCAGATTCAACGTCTTGTGTGCGTGATCGCGAATGAAGAGCGCAACGCCAAATTCATTTTCCAACCGCTTGATCGCCATGGAAATCGTTGGCTGGCGTGTATTGAAAAATTCGGCCACCTGCGAAAAATTTTTGTATTCGACGAGCTTTTGATAATATTTTAAATCTTTGATGTTCATTTCTTGTTCCTTTAGTTTCACGTATCTAGGACGAGTGAATCAATTTAATTTATAGTAGCACACTCATTTGACTATGTATATTTCCGGCTCCTATAGTGGAAACATCAAACGAAAAGGACAGTGTGACCAATGCGTAAAGGAATGCAGATTTTGAACGACCCATTTAAGAACAAGGGGACCGCTTTTACCCTGGAGGAACGGCGTAAATACGGGCTGATGGGGCTCTTGCCTAACCACGTGCGGACTATCGAAGAACAAGCGCGTGAAACCTATGCCCTCTATCAAAGCAAGAAGGAACGTATTGAAAAGCGCCACCTGCTGATGGAAATTTTCAACAACAACCGGACCCTCTTCTTCTACCTGATGAAGCAACACATCACGGAATTCATGCCTATCGTGTATGACCCGGTGATTGCTGAGGCAATTGAAAACTACAACGAACGTTACCTGACCCCACAAAACGCGGCCTACCTCGATATCAACCACCCCGAAGACATTAAGGAAGAATTGCGAGACGCTGCGGACGAACGAGACATCCGCTTGATCGTGGTTACTGACGCGGAAGGGATTCTCGGAATCGGTGACTGGGGTGTCAATGGTGTCGACATTTCAGTGGGTAAGCTGATGGTCTACACCGCGGCTGCCGGAATCGATCCATCACAGGTTCTGCCAGTCTCAATCGACGCCGGGACCGACAACGAAAAGCTCCTGAATGATCCAAACTACCTTGGTAACCGTCACGAGCGGGTACGAGGTGAAGACTACTTTGCTTTCATCGACCAATTCGTGGCTGACATCCAAGAACTCTTCCCAGCCGGACTCCTCCACTTTGAAGACTTCGGACGTGGTACTGCTGCACGGATTCTGGATAAGTACCAAGACAAGATTCTCACCTTCAACGACGACATCCAAGGGACCGGGATCATCGCCCTGGCCGGTGTGCTGGGTGCACTCAACATCTCTAAGGAAAAGCTGGCCGACCAGACCTTCTTGACTTTTGGTGCCGGTACAGCGGGGATGGGGATTGCCAAGATGCTGTTTGAAGAACTGGTACGCCAAGGAATGTCAGAAGATGAAGCCAAGAAGCACTTCTACCTCGTCGACAAACAAGGACTGCTCTTCGATGACACGGAAGGCTTAACACCAAAGCAAAAGCCATTCACCCGCAAGCGGAGCGAATTTTCTAACGCTGACGAACTGACCGACCTCTTATCTGTTGTCAAGGCGGTCAAGCCAACCGTCATGATCGGTACGTCGACCCAACCAGGCACATTCAACGAAGCCGTCGTGAAGGAAATGGCTGCCCATACCGCACGCCCAATCATTTTCCCACTCTCCAACCCAACCAAGCTCGCCGAAGCAAAGGCCCAGGATCTATTGGACTGGACTGACGGACGTGCCCTGGTTGCGACCGGGATTCCTGCGGGTGTTGTATCTAGCAACGGCATCGACTTTGCGATTGGTCAAGCCAACAACGCCCTGATCTACCCAGGCGTCGGTTTTGGTGCCTTGGCTGTCAACGCAAAACAGATCAACGACAAGATGTTGGCTGCGGCTGCCCACGCGCTCAGTGGTATCGTCGACCCAGACAAACCAGGTGCTGCCGTCTTACCACCAGTCGACAAGCTGTGTGATTTCTCGCGCAAGGTTGCGGTTGCGGTAGCTCAATCCGCAATTGATCAAGTATTGGCCGGGGATGGATTCACCGACGCAGAGAGGGCTGTCGCTGACATGACTTGGGAACCAAAATATTGATAATAAGAAAACCACGAACTGGAGTGATCCGGATCGTGGTTTTTGATATCTCAAAAATGAAAGCGATTAAATTTTAAAATTTAAATTTATCTTCTAGGTTAAACCATTTACGAGCGTGATGTTATAAAAGCAGTTATATCAATCGTTTGACAATTCACTATAAGATAATATTATAAGATTGCGATGGTTTGACTATGGTTGTTTTAGTAGGATATGATGATTCTCGAAAAAGATGTGTAATATTTCACAAACTACATCGCCAGACATGAAATTGGAGGAATATATTATGTCAGATTTTCGTACTGAAGAAGATACTTTAGGTCCAGTTCAAATCCCCGCTAGTGCTTTGTGGGGACCACAAACTGAACGTAGTCGTCACAACTTCCCTACTGGTCAATTCATGCCATTAGCAATTGTTCGTGCATTACTGAACATCAAGAAGGCCGCTGCCCAAGCTAACATGGAAACAAAGGCCATCTCAGAAGAAAAGGGTAACCTGATTGTTAAGTCAATCGATGAATTACTTGCTTTGAGCGACGAAGAATTACGTAAGGACTTCCCACTGAAGGTTTACCAAACTGGTTCTGGTACTCAAACTAACATGAACACCAATGAAGTAGTTGCCCACAAGGCACACGAAATCAACCCTGATATCGAAATCTTGCCAAACGACGATGTTAACAAGGGTCAAAGTTCAAACGATACCTTCCCAACTGCTATGAACGTGGTTGCTTTGGAAGCTATCGACAAGCTGAAGCCAGCCGTTCAACACTTAATCGACGAATTAAAGGTTAAGCAAGAAAAGTACTGGGAAACTGTTAAGGTCGGCCGTACTCACTTACAAGATGCCGTTCCTTTGACTTTCGGCCAAGAAGTTTCAGGTTACGTTGCTGCTTTGGAACACGACCTTGACTACATCAAGACTCTTGAACCAACTCTCAACGAACTTGCTATCGGTGGTACTGCTGTTGGTACTGGTTTGAACGCCGCTGAAGGTATGCCAGAAAAGATCGCTGAAAAGCTTTCTGAAGTTTACGGCTTAAACCTCACTGCTAAGAGCAACAAGTTCTACGGCTTAGCTAACCACTCTGGCTTAGACGTTGTTCACGGTGCATTGAAGACCTTGGCAGCTGACATGTTCAAGATTGCTCAAGATATTCGTTTCTTGGCTTCTGGTCCACGTGCCGGTTACGGTGAATTAAACATCCCTGCCAACGAACCTGGTTCATCAATCATGCCTGGTAAGGTTAACCCAACCCAAGCAGAAGCTGTTACTATGGCTGCTATCCGTGTATTCGGTAATGACACTGTAGTTACTATGGCTTCTTCACAAGGTAACTTCGAAATGAACGTTTACAAGCCAGTTATGATCGATGCATTCCTCGAATCAGCTGACCTTCTTGCCGGTACTATCACTGGCTTCACTGACCGTTGTGTTGAAGGTTTGACTGTCAACGAAGAACGTATGGAAGAATTAGTTGAAAACTCACTGATGACTGTTACTGCATTGTCACCACACATTGGTTACCATGACAGTGCCAAGATTGCTCAAGCAGCTGACAAGGCTGGTAGCACTCTGAAGGAAGCAGCATTGAAGTCCGGTAAGGTTACTGAAGAACAATACGACGAATGGATGGACATGCTCAAGATGACTAACGCAGATCGCAAGAACTAATTACGAAAAAGGAGATCATTGCTAATGGCAGAAAAATTTCAACCATTATCAGTTAGCAAGTTAGCGGACAGTTACGACGCCGTTATCATCGGTTCCGGTGGTACTGGTTTGTCTGCAGCTATCCAAGCAAATGAACTTGGTATGAAGGTTGCCGTTTTGGAAAAGGAAGAAGAATTAGGTGGTAACACCAACCGTGCTTCTTCAGGTATGAACGCCGCCGAAACCAACGTTCAATTAATGCATGGTGTTATTGATAACGTCGGTGAATTCTACCGCGAAACTTACAAAGACGGTGGTCGCTTAAACGACAAGGACATGCTGGGTTACTTTGTTTACCACACTGCTCCTGCAATTAGTTGGTTAGCAGACCACAACATCAAGCTCGATGACATCACCGTTACTGGTGGTATGTCCAAGAAGCGTACTCACCGTCCAGCAAGTATGGCTCCAATCGGTGGTTTCTTAGTACAAAGCCTGCTCGGTGTTGTTGCTAAGGAAAACATCCCAGTCTTCAACAAAACTAAGGTTACTAACCTGCTTCAAGCTGAAGATGGCCGGATCAACGGTGTAGAAATCGAATCAGAAGGCATCACTAAGAAGGTGAGCGCCAAGGCAGTTATCCTTGCTACTGGTGGTTTCGGTGCTTCTAAGGAATACATCGAACGTTTCCGCCCAGACTTGAAGGACTACAAGACCACTAACCAACCAGGTGCTACTGGTGACGGTCTTAAGTTAGCCGAACAAGTTGGTGCTGAATTAATGCAAATGAACCTGGTGCAAGTACACCCAACTGTTCAACAAGACAACCCACACGTCTACTTGATCGGTGAAGCGGTTCGTGGTGAAGGTGCGATCTTGGTAAACGCACAAGGTGAACGGTTCGTTAACGAATTGAACACCCGGAAGATTGTTTCCAATGCCATCACTGCATTGCCTGAACACTCAGCATACTTAATCTTTGACCAAGGTATTCGTGACCGTGCAAAGGCCATCGAATTCTACGACAAGGTTGGTTTGGTTGTTCACGGTGACACTGTTGAAGATCTTGCTAACAAGCTCAACATGGATCCATCAACTCTTTCATCCACTGTTAACACTTGGAACCAAGCTGTCGAAAGTCACAACGATACGCAATTCAACCGTACTACTGGTATGGATCGTGGTATCACTAAGCCTGGCTTCTTCGCAATTCACATTGCACCAGCTATCCACTACACAATGGGTGGTATTCACATCACTCCTAAGACTGAAGTTCTCGACGGTAATGGTGACATTATCAAGGGTCTCTTCGCTGCCGGTGAAGTTGCTGGTGGTTTGCACGGTAACAACCGTGTTGGTGGTAACTCAATCTCTGAAACGATTGTCTTTGGGCGCCAAGCTGGTCAACAAGTCACTCTGTACGCTCGTGGCTTAAAATAAATTTTCAAAGGAGCGATTACTATGAATGAACGTCGCCATAAAGTCGTTCTCGTAGGTGATGGGGCAGTTGGCTCATCATTTGCATACTCATTGCTTCAAACTACACCAGAAGTCGATGAATTAATTATCATCGACCGCAACGAAGACAAGGCTGCGGGTGATTCTCTTGATTTGCAAGACATCACTCCGCTGGAATCACCAACCATCATCCGTCCAGGTGTCCACGCTGACGCTAAGGACGCTGATGTGGTAGTTATCACTGCCGGTGTTCCTCGCAAGCCGGGCGAAACGCGCTTGGACTTGATTAACAAGAACACCGCAATCTTGAAGTCAATCGTCGACCCAATCGTTGCTAGTGGTTTCAACGGTATCTTCTTGGTATCAAGTAACCCAGTCGACATCTTGACGACATTGACTCAAAAAATTTCTGGTTTTCCAAAAGAACGCGTTATTGGTACCGGTACTTCATTAGATACCGCCCGCCTCAACGTACTCTTGTCACAAAAGTTGAATATTCCTGTGAATGAAATCGATGCTTTGATTTTGGGGGAACACGGGGATACTTCATTCGGTGCGTTTGACGAAGCAACCATCAACGGCAAACCATTAAAGGAAGTCGCTGATTTGACTGCTGAAGATTATGAAGCATTTGAAGACGCTGTTCGTAAGCGTGGTGGTGAGATTATTTCTCGCAAAGGGGCTACCTTCTACGGTGTTGCCAAGTGCTTAGCTCACATCGTTAAGGCAATTATCGAAAACCGCAATATCATGTTGCCAGTTTCCGCACCACTTAACGGTGAATACGGTGTTAAGGATCTGTACTTGGGAGTTCCAGCAATCATTAACACTTCCGGTATCTTCAAGGTTGTCGATTATGACCTTTCCGAAGAAGAAAGCAAGAAGATGCTACACTCTGCTGCTGAAATGAAAAAAGTTCTCGACAGTGTAGAACTGTAGATCAACTACTAGGAGATTAATAAAATGGGATTAGCAAAAGTTAATTACAAAGGTTTGATTTTGCCTTTAATTATCGGTTTACTTATTTGGTTCAGTGCACCATTACGTCCTGCTGAACTTACTTTGAACTCATGGCACTTACTCGCCATCTTTATCGCAACTATTATCGGTTGTATCACTCGTCCATTGCCAATTGCCGGTGTGGCTTTACTTGGTTTTACTTGGACTACTTTACTCAACGTCGTACCAATGAAGACTGCGATTGTTGCATTTGGTAACACTACTCCATGGACCATCGCCATGGCTTACCTGATCGCTCGTGGTTTTATCAACACTGGTCTTGGTCACCGTGTTGCATTGCTCTTCGTTAAGTGGTTCGGTCGCCACACTCTGGGTCTTGGTTACGCATTAGCTGGTATTGACTTGGTTACTTCACCAGCTACACCATCAAACACTGCTCGTGCCGGTGGTATCGTATTGCCAATCATTGACTCATTGGCTCACACTTTCAAGTCAACTCCAGAAGAAGGTACTCAACGCAAGATGGGTTCATACCTTCTCTTCACTGAATTCCACGTTAACGTTATCACCAGTGCAATGTTCATGACTGCCATGGCTCCTAACATCGTGGCTGTTGGTTTGGCAAAGCAATTAGGTGTTAACATCAGCTGGATCACTTGGTTCCTCGCTGGTATTGTACCTGGCTTGATCTGTCTTTTGATTGTTCCATGGATTATCTACAAGATGTACCCACCTGAAATCAAGGAAACTCCAAATGCCAAGGAATGGGCAACTGAACAACTCGACGCTATCGGCCCAATGAAGCTTTCTGAAAAGTTGATGCTCGGTATCTTCGTAATTGCCATCGTTCTTTGGATGATCTCAAGTTTCGTTGGTATGGACGCTACAACTGTTGCCTTCATCGCCGTTGCACTTCTTCTCTTGACTGGTATCTTAACTTCTAAGGATGTCTTGAACGAAACTGGTGCATGGAACGTTGTTATTTGGTTCTCTGTATTGATCTTCTTAGCTGGTCAATTGAACGAACAAGGTATTATTCCTTGGTTCTCACACACGATCAGTTCTTCAATGAAGGGTATGAGCTGGTGGATCATCATGCTCGTATTAGTACTGGTTTACTTCTACGCTCACTACTTCTTCGCTTCAGGTACTGCACAAGTTACTGCTATGTTCGGTGCCTTCCTCAGTGTGGCAATGTCTGCTGGTGTTCCACACATGCTCGCTGCAATGCTTCTTGCATTCGTAGCTGCAGCATACAGCTCAACTACTCACTACGCAAACGGTCCAGCATCTGCCCTCTTCAGTACCGGTTATGTTACCCAAGCTGAATGGTGGAAGATGAACTTTGTACTTGGTCTCCTTTACCTCGTAGTATTCTGCGGTATCGGTAGTCTTTGGATGAAGCTTATCGGACTCTGGTAAAAAAATAAATGGCTTAGCGAATTTCGCTAAGCCATTTTTCGTTTAAATATCTTTTTCTTCGGTGATCCGTAGTGCAACAGATTCGGTCAAAATCATGTCAGTGAATAATTCACCATGTAACGCACCCAGGGCAGCTTGGTACTTGGACTTGCGTTGGACAATTGCAATCCGTCGTGGAACTTGTTTGATTGTTTCAAGCGGAATCGACAACGTCTTGTCATTTTCCTTTGAAACCAAGAAGTTACCATCGATGTCATATGGACGGCCAAACGCCATACCAGCAATCTTATCTGTATCAACTCCGGGGAAGATTTCGGCGGTATGTTCTTGCCAGGCGGGGATGGAGTCGATGGATTGCAGGGTCCCGAGACCACAAATGATCATGTCCATCTTGTTAGCATCTGCAAAGGCCTGCGTGAAAGCCGGTTCGTGGTAGAGAGCCTCGCGAGCCTGGTCGTTAACGACGTAGAGTGGGCCGGGGATGGTTTGGTATGGCACATCATACTTGGCTGCAGCCTTTTGGACCATCCGCATTGAAGCGGCCGAAGAGTGGTACTTCATGTTTTCGCCCATGAACTGGGTGAAGGTCAGATCGCTGGCGCTCTTCTTGTTAAAGTGGTCGAGAATTGTGTAGATCGTTTCTCCCCAGGTCAAACCAACCACGTGACAATTGCTGATCAGTGATTGGATTTGTGAAGCGGCGAAGCTTGATACGATCTTGTCCCGTTCCAGTGGATTTGATGGGTCCTTGATGATGGCGAGGTTTTTAATGTTGAAGTGGTGCTTTAACACCCGCTCAAGGCTGGCATTACGGTCGAAATCGGAATGGACGTTGATGCTGACAATTCCTTTTTCAAACGCTTCATCAAGGTATTTGACGATTAAGTAGCGACTCAGATTGTACTTTTGCGTGATATCTCTAATCGACATTTTGCTTAGATAATAGTCCTGGGCGACACTAGCCAGGAGTTGGTTATGGTCGGTTTGCATTTAATTTCCTCCTCGTTGAGATTTGATATTTTAATTTTACCACTTTCTTTTAAAAATTTAAAAAATCGATCGAGAATTTACAAGATTTAAAAATTTTGGTAGAATAAGGGATGTGATTGGAGGTCTTTGCAATGGATGAAGATAAATTACTGGCGCTACATTCCAAGCACCACGGAGTACTAGAAATTGCACCTGAATTTCAAGTACGCAACAAAAAGGAACTCGGTGAAGCCTACACACCAGGCGTGGCCGTGATCTCCAAGTTGATCGAGCGTTACCCAGAGCTCAAGGACAAGTACACGTTGAGCGGTAAGCTGGTGGCATTAGTCACTGACGGATCCGCAGTGCTCGGCCTGGGCAATATCGGACCAGCTGGTGGACTGCCAGTGGTCGAAGGTAAGGCCTTACTCTATAAGGACTTGTCTGGTGTTAACGCCATTCCACTGACGGTCGACCAAGTGTCACCGGATGAAGTGGTTAGTACTTTGAAGAACATGCAGGCCTCCTTTGCTGGTTTCCACCTCGAAGACATAGCGGCTCCTCGCTGCTTTGAAATCGAAGAAAAGTTGGCTAAGGAAGTTGATATTCCGGTTTACCATGATGACCAAGAAGGGACGGCGATTGTTGTCCTGGCAGGTCTGATCAACGCCGCAAAGGTTGCTGACAAGAAGTTGGAAGACCTGAAAGTGTTGATCAATGGTGTCGGAGCTTCAGGTGTTGCGACAGCGCGTTTGCTGTTTGCGGCCGGTATTCACAACATCACGTTCGTTGACATCGACGGTCCCGTTCACGCTGATAGTCAGAATTACAACCACTACCAAACTGACCTGGTCAAGCAAAGTAGTGACCAAATTGCCTACGCAAGCTTGGACGAAGCTATTAAGGATCGTGACGTCTTCATCGGTTTATCTGATGCCGATGTTTTGACCGCTGAACAGGTGAAGATGATGGCAGAAGACCCAATTATCTTTGCATTAGCGAATCCACGGCCAGAAATTGACCCACAAGTCGCATACGAAGCAGGTTGCGGGATCATGGCCACTGGTTCAAGCCAATACCCCAACCAAGTCAACAACATCCTGGCATTTCCCGGTCTGTACAAGGGCCTGTTAGAGACGGATCTGCAAAAGGTTGACTTCGGTTTGGAAAAGGCGATTGCCAAGGGGATTGCAAGTTTAGTTCCCCAACCAAGTGCTGACCGTTTCGTGCCCGGTGTCTTTGACGATGGTGTAGTCGACACGGTTGCACAGGCGGTTAAGGATTACGCAGCAAATAAATAATCATGAGGAGGGACGTTGTTGGAAGTTCGCGAGATTAACATTCATATCAAACGCAATTTTCGTAAGTGGCAATCATTCCTGGAGCATACTGGGATCACCGAATTTTCACCTAAAGAGACGCAAGCAGTTGAGCGGACCTTTGTTTGGGAAGAAGATGGCGAGATCATGGCGACGGGATCCATTGCCGGCAATGTCCTCAAGTATATTGCGGTTTGTTCCAAGGTGAAGGGCCATGGTGAGACCTTCAACCAGCTGATTAGCAAGTTAGTGAGTGAGGCAGCCACCATGGGACGCTTCCACCTGTTTGTATTCACCAAGCCACAATATATCCAAACTTTTTCTTACGTTGGCTTCCACGTCCTGGCCGAAGTTGACGAAGGGGCAATCCTGGAAAGCGGGACTCCTGATGTTCATGACTATATCGACGGCTTGCCACACTTTGCGGATGACACCATCGCCGGCATCGTCATGAACGCCAACCCATTCACCAATGGCCACCGTTACCTCGTCGAACAAGCCAGCAAGGACAACGACCACGTCTATGTTTTCGTGGTTAGCCAAGATGCATCATTCTTTAGTTTTGACGAGCGCTTCAAGCTGGTCAAAGAAGGGTGCGCAGATCTTGCCAACGTGACAGTTGTACCTGGTGACAACTACATGGTTTCATACGCGACTTTCCCAGCCTACTTCTTAAAGGACAACCAAGATGTCGCACATTTCCAGGCTTCGCTGGACGCGACACTCTTTAAGAACCAGGTTGCCAAACCGCTGAACATCACACGCCGTTACGTCGGCAGTGAACCATACTCACCAACGACTGATATTTATAACCAAGAATTAACCCGGGTTCTACCACCTGATGTTGAAGTGAAGATCTTAGAACGTCACGCTAACGACGAACAAGACATCATCTCAGCAACGAAGGTACGAGCAGCGATTGCTAAAGATGAATTAGCAGTGGTACAAAAATACGTCCCACGCACGACGCTGACATATATTCAAAATAACTGGTCTGATCTCAGAGCACGTATTAAGGAAGGAAGTATTGACTAATGGATATTAAGAAGACTGCATTAGCAGGGACTTTAGAATCATCCGATATCCAAATTACCTTGAGCAAGGGTAGTAACGGAATTAACATTGACCTCGATTCTTCAGTTGAAGAACTTTACGGTGACCAAATTCGCAAGGTGATCACTGACACTTTGGCCTCATACCAAATCGACAACGCCGAAGTAAAAGCTGTCGACAAGGGGGCTTTGGACTGTGTGATTAAGGCACGGACTATGGCTGCTGCACAACGCGCCCTGGATAAGGTAGATCAACCAGAATGGGAGGTATTTTAATAATGGAAGAACGTTTACGTCGGACCATGATGTTTGTTCCGGGTAACAACGCCGGAATGGTTAAGGATGCTGGTATTTACGGTGCCGACTCCATTATGTTTGACTTGGAAGATTCAGTTTCCATGGCTGAAAAAGATGCCGCACGGATGCTGGTATACCAAGCTCTCCAAACTCAAGACTACGGTGACTCTGAATTAGTTGTTCGTGTTAACGGTCTTGATACTCCATACTTCAGAAATGACGTCTTCGCAATGGTTAAGGCCGGTATCGAAGTTGTTCGTTTGCCAAAGGTTGAATCAGCTCAAATGATGCTTGATCTCGTCAAGGTTGTTGAAGAAGCTGAAGAAAAGTTCGGTCGTGAAAAGGGTTCTACTCACGTTATGGCTGCTATCGAAAGTGCAAAGGGTGTCTTGAACGCCCCAGAAATCGCTGCAAGTACTGACCGCATGATCGGTTTGGCTCTTTCTGCAGAAGATTACACTACTGACATGAAGACCCACCGTTACCCAGATGGTGCAGAACTTGAATTTGCTCGTAACATGATCTTACACGCTGCTCGTGCTGCTGGTATCGCTGCCTTCGATACTGTCTTCACCAACATGAACGACATCGAAGGATTCCAACGCGAAACTGAACACATTCACGAACTTGGTTTCGACGGTAAGTCACTCGTTAACCCACGTCAAATCGACTGGGTTAACAAGGTTTACGAACCAACCAAGAAGGAAATCGAAAACGCCCTGGACGTTGAAGCTGCAATTGAAGAAGCCAATGCCAAGGGTTCAGGTGTTATCTCAATGAACGGTCAAATGGTCGACCGTCCAGTTGTATTACGTGCACAACGGGTTATTCGCTTAGCTAAGGCTTCTAACCTGATTAACGAGGAGGGTGAATACATTGAAAAATAATGTTGGTCGTGAAATCTCAGACGAAATTTTAAACTCAACTAACTACAAGCCATTCGAATCTACTGAAATCGGTCACCCAACTGTCCACTACACTGGTCACGATGTTCGGGTAACTAAGGGTGACGACAAGCTCGTTGCTTCCCTTGAACAAGTAATCAAGGACAACTTGAAGGACGGCATGACGATTTCATTCCACCACCACTTTAGAAATGGTGACTTTGTCTTCAATATGGTAATGGACCAAATCATCAAGATGGGTTACAAGGACCTTACTTTGGCACCATCTTCATTGACTGGTGTTATGAATGACAAGGTAGTAGAAGCTATCAAGGCTGGTACTATTACCAACATTACTAGTTCCGGTATGCGTGGAAGCTTGGGTGAAGCCGTATCACACGGTCTTCTCAAGAACCCAGTTATCTTCCGTTCACACGGTAACCGTGCACGTTCAATCGAAAATGGTAACATCAAGATCGACGTTGCCTTCATCGGTGTACCTAACTCCGACCGCATGGGTAACGCCAACGGTATGGAAGGTGAATCAGCTCTTGGTTCACTCGGCTATGCATTAGTTGACGCCAAGTACGCAAACAAGGTGGTCTTAGTAACTGATACTATCGCCGACTACCCTAACACCCCAGCTTCAATCCAACAAACTCAAGTTGACTACGTTGTGAAGGTCGACAAGGTTGGTGACCCTGACCGGATCGGTAGTGGTGCTACTCGTTTCACTAAGAACCCTAAGGAATTGAAGATCGCCAAGATGGTCAATGACGTTATCGTTCACTCACCATACTTCAAGGACAACTTCTCATTCCAAACTGGTACTGGTGGTGCATCACTTGCCGTTACCCGTTTCCTTCGTGAATCAATGATTGAAAAAGATATCAAGGCTTCATTCACTTGTGGTGGTACTACTTCACCAATCGTCAAGTTGCTTGAAGAAGGCCTTGTGAAGAAGGTTATGGACGTTCAAGACTTTGACAAGGGTGCTGCATCAAGCATGAAGAGCAACCCAGGTCAAATTGAAATCGATGGTTCATGGTACGCTGACCCTGACAACAAGGGTGCCATGGTTGACCAACTTGATATCGCCATCCTTTCTGCTTTGGAAATCGATACCAAGTTCAACGTTAACGTTCTGACTGGTTCCAACGGTGTTATTCGTGGTGCTGTTGGTGGTCACCAAGATGCCGGTACTGCTAAGATGACAATCATCTCAGCACCATTGACTCGTGGCCGGATCGCTACTGTTGTTCCAGCCGTTAACTCCATCACCACTCCAGGTTCATCCATCGATGTGCTTGTTACCGAAGTGGGTGTTGCTGTTAACCCTGCACGTACTGACTTGATCGATGTCTTCAAGCAAGCTCCAAGCATTCCATTGGTATCAATCGATGAACTGCAAAAGCGCGCTGAAGCAATCGTTGGTACGCCAAAGCCAATCGAATACACTGACCGGACTGTTGCCCTGGTTGAATACCGTGACGGTAGCCTGATCGACGAAATTAAGCAAATCAAGGACTAATCCTTGGTTGATAATGGGCGGAGTGTTTTGACTTCGCCCATTTTTCTATATAAGATATGTGATGAAATTAAACGTGAGGAGTTCAAAGATGAAGAATATTTTTGCTACGGGTGAAAAGCAAGATATCCCGGCAGTATTGGAAAATAAGGACCGCCGTGCTGCTGTGCAAAACCAGCTGGTCGCATCCCATCCGGACATGACTGTGGTGGCGGTAAAATTGAATATTCCGGGGCCAATCAAAAACAACCCGGACATCACACGTTTCTTCGTGGCTGAACTCCGCAAGCTCGAGGATGCCTGGCTGGCCCGAGGTGTCCTCTTCTACCAAACGACACAATGGCTCGACGCTGGCACTGGTCCGGAACGTTTCTACCTGGTCAAATGTGAACCGACTGCGGTCAAAACCCAAACGACCGCCTTTGAAGAGTCCGCACCAAGTCACCGTCTCTTTGATCTCGATGTCTTAGTGCACCGTGACGGCCACGTCGCACCGATCTCCCGGACCGAATCCGGTCAACCCGCCCGGACCTGCTTTGTCTGCGGGCGTCCCGCCAAGGAATGTGGCCGTTCCCGCCGTCATTCGGTTGCAGAACTGCAGGCTGCCGTCAATGACCAGATCCTCGATGCCCTGGAATCCGACCAGCGTGACCGGGTGAGTGAAACTTTGGTGCAATTTGCCCAACGCGCGCTCTTATACGAGATGATGGCCTGGCCAAAACCGGGCTTGGTGGATCCCGTCGAACACGGTGCTCACACAGACATGGACGCCTACACATTCGTCAATAGTTCACTGTCTTTGCGTCGTTACCTTAAACAGGCGGCGGAACTGGGCTTGAAAGAAGGCGGGGATGATTATCCAGCCAAGTTTGCGGAACTCCGCGAATTCGGTAAGGTTGCTGAACAGGAGATGTTTGCGGCCACAAAGGGTGTAAATACGCACAAGGGCGCCGTTTTCTCACTCGGTGTTCTCGTAATGGCGGTAGCGGATTGCTGGCGTCGGGGCGGGGATGTCGACCTCGCCGAAGCACAAAACGTGGTCAAGAAGATGCTGGTCGACCTGGTCAAAGAGGATATGCAAAAGCTGCCAGACCAAGAGCAACAAACCGCCGGCGAGAAGCAATATCTCAAGTACGGCCTGACCGGTATCCGCGGTGAAGCCCAAGCCGGCTACCCAACCATCTACAAGTACGGACTGCCGGTGATGCTCGCAACATCTGGTGACTGGAACACGCGGATTATCCAAACCCTCCTGTCATTAGCCCGTCATACCGAGGATTCGACTCTGATCAAGCGGGCAGGGGACCCAGCAATCATCGACTGGAAAAACGCACAGATCGACGCCTGCATCGACGCCGGTGGAATTACTACTGTTGCCGGTCGAACGGCACTGGCAGAATTGGAACAAGAATTCACCAAACGTCACCTAAGCCTTGGCGGAACCGCGGACCTGGTGATTGTGACTGTCTTCTTGACCCTGGTAAAGGAGGAATTGACCGATGCAATTTCAGACTAGTGATGGTGTTAACCTCAATTACCAAATCGAAGGCTCCGGCCAGCCGGTTGTCTTGATTCACGGATTTGGTGGCTACCAACAAGTCTGGTGCCTCCAAGTTCCTGAACTTATCGATCACGGCTACCAGGTAATCCGCTATGACCAACGTAACCACGGTGCGTCCGGACACACACCTGACTTTGACTCTATCGACCGTCTAATTGATGATCTCCACGAACTCCTCGTTGGCCTTGATATCAAAAATCCGTTCCTGATCGGACACTCAATGGGGGCAGCGGAGATCTACGGCTTTATCAAGAAGTACCCAAACTTCCCAATCCGTGGTGCGATCGCCATTGACCAGTCACCAAAGATGCTCAATACGCCACATTGGCATTATGGCTACATGGACGTCACCCGCGCCTCGTACCGGTTGAAACTCAAGGAACACGGCAATGTCCGCGAGACGTTGAATGGTGTTCCGGCCAAGGTAATCGATCAACTGGCACCGGCAAAGGAAATGTTCCCATTCGTCCGCGCCGATAACCTTCCTCTGCTCTATGACCACGCTAAACAGGACTGGCGCAGTGCAATCGAAAGTGCCCGCGTCCCACTCCTTTTAGTGACCGCTAACCAAAGCCCTTATTTTAACGGGGAATTTGCGAAGGTAATGGTCCAAAACAACCCTGAATACGTGAGCACCGCAGCTGTCGACCAGTCTGGACATGTTATTATGGCCGAACAATCGAGTGAATTTAACCGAATCATGTTAGGCTTTTTGTCTCGATATTAAACAACTAGGGGTAATCACTTAAAAATCTTAAGAAATTACCCTTGCTCATATTCTATTTTCATTCTAAATAGCGTATTATATATTGATGAATAAAGGAGATGAAAGCATGAACACGCGTGACCTGCAATATTTTGTTGCACTAGTTAAGTACAAAAATTACACACAGGTAGCCAAGCTATTTAAGGTGTCGCAACCAACCATCACCCAATCCATTCAACGGCTTGAAAGGGAATTCAATACCAGCCTCATTCGCAAGGACAAGGTACACCGCGATGATATGGTAACCAGAAGCGGTATGATGCTCTTTGAAAACGCCAAGTTGATCAACAAGAAGATCGATTTGACTCACGAAGAAATCAACCATGCTAAGCTCAAGCAAATCCGTTTCGGTCTTCCACCAATCATTGGCAAGATGTACTTTTCCCAAATCGTTAATAACACGTCCGAAGAGTTAATGAAGCGTTTGAAGATCGTTACTGGCGGATCACATGAATTGCTGACGCAGCTCAAGGATGGCAAGATTGATATCGCGGTTTTAGGTTCTAACAACCTGATCCACCAAGACGGCATCTTTGCAGAATTAATTGCAACGCGTCCGTTCACGATCATCGTTAGTTCCCGGCATCCGATTGCTAAGCGCGAGTCTGTTTCTTTCAAGGAATTAGCTGATGAAAACTTCATCAATTACGATCAACAATACTTCCACTATGCTGCATTAAAGGAATACTGCACGTACGCTGGGATCGAGCCAAAGACGACGCCATACCGTGTTCCTGATATTTCATGGGTCAAGGAATTGGTCCGTCAAAACCGCGGGATTAGCTTAATGGTCAAGGATGGCTTGAAGAATGAACCAGGAATCGTTGCGCTTAATATTAGTGATCCGATTCCAGAGCGGTTTGGCATCTCCATTGCGGTTCGTGAAGGCTACTTCCTGAGCCCTGAAGAAGAAGAATTTATCGACGGCCTCAAGATGATGAAATAATTCACCTGTTGACAAGGGCTGTATAATGGAAAATGTAATCAAATTTTTCAAATAGGGGAAGAGAAAATGAGCAAGGAAGACGAGCTGCTGTCAGAAGAATTTCAGCATACTACTCATTTATCAAAGAAGCACCACATGGCTATTCCATGGCAGGACTTCTTCACAAATGACAACTTTACACCCGCTGCAGAAGCGAACCTAGTAGAACGGGCGGCAATTGTTGGGCGTATCGGCCTGATGATGTTGTCATACGGTACCGGTGCATGGCGTGTCCGTGACTCGATGAACATTGTGGCACGCCGGTTGAATATGACATGTTCCGTTGATATTGGTTTGGTGTCACTCGAATACACCTGTATGGATGCCCACCACAGCTACACGCAGGCACTGGCACTACCTTCCACTGGTGTCAACACGACAAAGTTATCAAACATGGAACGGTTCATTAACGACTTTGACGAACGCGGTGACCGAATGACGATTGGTGAAATTCATGGCCACCTCGAACGGATCGCTCATTCTAAGGGGAACTACACGCCAATTCAGGTTGCGCTTGCCTCTGCAATGGCATGTAGCGCCTTCGTTTTTCTCCTCGGTGGGGGACCGGTAGAAATGCTGTGTAGCTTCATTGGTGCGGGATTAGGTAACTATATCCGCCGGAAGATGGGGGATCGTCATATTACCCTGTTTGCTGGGATTGCGGTTTCCGTGGCCGTGGCATGTCTGTCATACCTGGCCTGCCTGACGCTGTTGCAGATGGGCTTCCACGTCAGTTCACGACACGAAGCGGGATACATTGGGGCAATGCTCTTTATTATCCCTGGTTTCCCATTCATCACCAGCGGACTAGATCTTTCTAAGCTGGATATGCGTTCTGGTCTGGAGCGTCTGGCATACTCGCTCGTGATCGTTGTGGTCGCTACCGTGGTTGGTTGGGCTGTTGCGATGGTCGTTCACTTGCGCCCAGAAAACTTCCCAAGCTTAGCGCTGTCACCACTGGTATACATGCTTTTACGTCTGCCCGCTAGTTTCTGCGGTGTCTTCGGCTTCTCGATTATGTTTAATTCCACACCGAAGATGGCTGCACTGGCCGGTGTGATCGGTGCGGTTGCAAATACCACGCGTCTAGAACTGGTCGACCTGACTGGTGTTCCTGCAGGTGTAGCGGCATTTGTCGGTGCGACGATCGCTGGTCTTTTGGCCTGGGTCGTCAAGCGTAATGTCCGTCACCCACAAATCTCAATTACGGTTCCATCGATCGTGATCATGATTCCGGGACTGTACTTGTACCGTGCCATGTACAATATTGGCCTGACTTCTATCAGCGTTGGTGCTCTCTGGGTTACCAAGGCGATAATGATTATTATTTTCCTGCCATTGGGCTTAATTACCGCGCGGATCCTCACAGATTCCAAGTGGCGTCACAATGGTTAATTAAATGAATGTGATTAAAAGCCGGGAAACCCCGGCTTTTAATTATGGACTCAAGGAGGGATTGATTTGGACAATCAACGCAGAATAAAGCTGGTGACGGGGGCGCTGCTCTTGTCCAACATCATGGCGGGGATGGACGGTACGATTGTCAACACCGCGCTTCCGGCCATCACCAGTGACTTGCACGGGCTACAATACATGGGCTGGATCGTCGCAACCTTCTTGTGTGGGCTGGCAGTGGCCACGCCTTTGTGGAGTAAGATGGGTGAGCACAAGGGTAACAAGCAGGCCTACATTTCTGCCACGTCACTCTTCCTAATCGGTGCAATTTTTCAGGCCAATGCGCCCAACATCATTTGGTTTATCATTGCTCGGACCGTGATGGGGATTGGTGCCAGTGGGATGAACACGATTCCTTTTATTGTCTACGCTGAGCTGTATCCCAACCGTCGTAAGCGGGCGAAAATTCTCGGTATCGCCAGTGCCGGCTTCGGGACAGCATCGATTGTCGGACCGCTGCTAGGTGGATGGATTGTGGACACCTGGAGCTGGCACTGGGTGTTCTACGTGAACGTGCCCATCGCCATTATCACGATCACACTGGTTTCTATCTTCTACCAAAACCCACCGAAACAAGCTGCTGGTAAGCCCGTCGACTACCTGGGTGCGGTACTTCTTGTTGTCAGTCTCATCACCATCCTGGCTGCTGTACAAATGATTGGTTCTACGTCCACGCTGGTCGTGCTTTGTCTCGCCGTGATTGGTTTGATCCTACTTGCCGGGATGGTCAAGGTCGATAATAAAGCCGAAGATCCCATCATTCCCAACCGGCTTTTCACCAACCGGGAATTGATGATCGACTTCATACTTTTCGTCATTATCTGGGCCTCCTTCATCGCATTTAGCACCTATGTTCCAATGTGGGCGCAGGGGATCCTGGGTGCATCGGCCTTTCTCGGTGGTATAACACAAATTCCGGGTGCGGTGACGAGCTTTATTAGTTCCGAAATGGTGCCATCCTTACACGAACACGTCGGTAAGTACTGGGTGGTAACGATTGGTGCCGGGTCAATCTTTATCTCCTTCCTTGGCATTCTGATTTGCGGCCAGTCAACACCATTCTGGCTCTTTTGTGCGATGGGGGCCTTTGAAGGGGTGGGCGTCGGATTGGTCTTCAACGTCTTGCAGATTAGTGTCCAAACTGATGCGGAAATGCGTGATATCCCAATTGCGACCTCGCTCGGGTACCTCTTGCGGAGTCTCAGTCAAACCTTGATGTCAGCGGTCTACGGGGTAATTTTGAACCAAGAACTCTTCAAGGGAGTCTCTGCGTCACATGGCGACATTACGATGCGGATGTTAAACAAGCTTTCTAACGCGGAAACGGCCAACCAGCTGCCATCCCGCCTGGTTCCACCGATGCGAAAAATTCTGTTCATTGGTTACCGCAACATTGTGATCGCAGCGATTATTCTGATCGTGATTTCACTGTTGATCGTGGTCCCAATGTCATTTCAACGTCAGGAAAGTGCCATGCCACAAGAATACAATTCAAATAAGTAATGGAGTGTGCGTTCACGCTCCATTTTTATTAGGAAAACTTAATTTGCTTAAATGAAGAAGAATGATACGATTATATTGATAAATAAAAGGAGGCGGCTGAGATGGACCGAATAAAATTAAAGCAGACGGGGTTAGTCACCCGTGTCGCGGCGAATCTGAAATCCAGCATGAAAGATCTGCAGCGGTGTGGTCACAACCGTTCGAGTAAGTCGACCTTTGTGGAAATGGGGATCCAACTCAGCGGCTTCAAGCATGCGCTGTCCAACCAGCAAGCATTTGATAAGTTGGTTAAGACCGCAAAAGAAGCTAACAGTAAGCCATACGTTATGCCGGAAGTCCAATTCGATGTCCGCTTGCACCAGGAGCTTAAGGATGGGATGACGATTTATACTCTGAACGACAAGGCTGACCATGACCAGCGGGTGATCGTCTACCTTGCCGGCGGGGCCTACCTGAATCCCGCTGACAAGACCCACTGGAACTACTTGAACCGCCTGGCAGACTGCACTGACGCCAAGATTGTCGTGCCAATGTACCCGTTGGCAACTACTGGCAATACCTTCCGCGCCGCCTATTCACAGATTGCTCAGCTCTACGTCGACCTCTATTCCTACACACCGGTATCACACATCACTATCATGGGTGATTCTGCGGGGGCAGGGCTGGCACTGGGCTTTAGTGAATACCTTGGTCAGCAGGGGCTCCCACAGCCTGGTCACCTGATTTTATTTTCACCATGGCTCGACCTGGACTTGAAGAATCCGCTGATCGCAAAATACGTCAGCATGGACTCCACCCTGGCACCATGGGGACTGCGGGAGATCGGTAAGATGTGGGCCGGGGATGTTGACCACGACGATTACCGTCTGAGTCCGCTCAACGGTGACCTGTCCAAGCTCCGCAATATCCATATTTACGTTGGAACACGAGAGATTATGTATCCCGATACAAATACGCTGGTCCAAAAGCTCCGTGAGTTAGGCATTCCGGTCAAATACCATGTCGGCCGTCACCTCTTCCACTCGTACCCTCTTTACCAAATGCCTGAGGGCTACAAGGTGATGGAAGAAGTTTCTGATGTTGTGAACGAAGAAGCGAGGTAATGATAATGAAAAAAGTTGCTGTAATGTTTGCACCTGGATGTGAAGAAATCGAAGGGCTGTCAATCGTTGATGTACTGCGTCGGATGGACGTAGATGTAACGATGGTCGGCCTCGAAGATCTTAAGGTGCCGGGTGCGCACGGAATCGAATTGACCTGTGACGATGTCCTGGGCGACGACTTACTCGATTACGACCTGGTCGCATTGCCTGGTGGCCGTGGTGGTGCCGAAAGATTGGCTGCTAGCGCTAAGCTCGGAGAATTGATGCGCCAACGTAACGCTGACGGCAAGTGGAACGCTGCCATGTGTGCGGCTCCAACCGTTTTAGCCACGTTTGGTTTGTTAGATCACCGCGACTACACATGCTTCCCTGGATTTGAAAAGGTAATCGGTCAAACCGCTACTGACGCTAACTTCAAGGAAGACATTACCGTAGTCGACGAAGCAGGAAAGATCGTCACGAGCCGTGGACCTGCAACAGCACTGGCCTTTGCCTTCAAGATCGCCGAAGTACTCGGACTCGATCCAGCACAGGTTAAAGACGAGATGCTCTACAACTACTTAATGCAACAAAAATAAAGATAAAGGGGATAATGCCACGCAGTCACTATCCCCTTTATCTTTATTTAATCCACCATACAAGCG
>JAUMUE010000022.1:3874-30599 GCA_030530845.1 Limosilactobacillus sp. | reverse complement strand
CTTTTTTTCTGTTCTAAAAAGCTTGCAAAAACGCACCAAATCAACGAAAATAAAACTAACTATTGCTTACTGTAAAGGGAAAAGGTATAAGTATGACAAGCGAACCAGATTTAACCAAACTGCATATTGTGTTTAACGGTCAAAAGACTCCACCAATGAAGATTAATCAGCTCTTTGATGCACGTCGTTTCAACCGTTTCACCGCAATTACGGGTAATGTCGACGCGGATTTCGTGAACCGTTATCTGAGCAAGTTCATCCAAGCGGAGGTCGTGATCGGTAGCCCAGTCGGCGAAGAGACGAAGACCGCTGAAGAAGTGATCACCAAGGTTGCTTTGACCAACGCCTTGCTTAATGTCGCAAACAAAAAGCCGGCCAAGCTGTTTGAAACACTCTCAAGTGCAAACCAAACAAATGTCTTGAACGGCTTATTCAAGTTTGAATACGCACCAGTCCAGGCGATCTACTCACGCTTCTACCTGATGAGCAACGAAGAAACAGGGGATAAGCGTGTCATCTTAGGTAGTATCAACCTCGACAGCAATTCATTTGAAAACTCAGGTAACCAATACGGTGAAGTCCTGATTTTCGATAATGACAAGCGTCTCTATGACAACCTGATGGAACACTTCAAGAAGGACATTAAGCCTGTGCTGCGTCCATACTTCAGTGACAACTTGCTGAAGGCGGCTCAAGCTCAGATTGATGAAATCGCGGAGGATGACAACGCCAAGGGCAATTCCATCGTTATCTTGGACAATGACACGACTGACCAAGTAGCAGCCGAGGATATGACTGACATCTTGAGTCACGACGTCCAACAACAAATGGATAACGCGATCATTCCAAGCGACACAACGATTGCGATGAGAAACGTCACGGTCGACCGTTCACAGACGAAGGAAGAGATCGACCGCGATACCCAACAACACGACACGATCTACAATTTACAAAAGACTTCCGTTTCACCACGGGCGGCTAAGCCAAAGCTCAAGTCACGTGAAAAGATCCTCCAACAAGTTAAGGAAGCTCTGATCTCTGGCATGACGCCACAACAACGGTCTGCCGAAAAGAAGTACACAACCTTCCTGTACGACCGACCAATGGAACGTAACCTGGTCAACAACAACACTGGGCTGTACGTGCCAAACGACGCCGGAACGCACCCAATTCCATTCGGGAAGCTGGCAACTGTAAGCCAAATCCGGACGAGTTTGAAGAGCATCGACGACATCATGCAAGGATACGCGCGCTACGTGGTTGACTACAGCGATGACTACGGTAAGCGGTTCTTTGAAGCAATCCTGTATGCGTTCACTGCACCATTCTTGTGGGAAATCCGGACTAAGGCGAGTCTCAATCCGGAAGACGGTAACGATGTGCCAAACTTCTTGATCCTCGGTGCGACTGCCGGATCTGGTAAGTCCACTCTGTTGCGGATCATCAACAAGTTGACTTGGAACACCGACCGTTCACTGATCGACTTCGGTACAATTTACCCAACTGACACTGCGCAAAAGAAGGCCAAGACCGTCGAAGCCATCGAGCACTACATGAAGGCCGGTTCTTCTTACCCAGTACTCTTGGATGAAATCGAACCATACTTCTTCCAACAAGACCAATACAGCCGTCACCTGGTTGTTGATACGATGAACGCACTCGTCAACAACCCACATGCGATTGCACCGCTGATTGGTACGACCAACTACGACTCTGGTTTCACGATGCTGCGGGAAACTGCACGGCGGACTTACTACCTGCAAATCGATAAGGTGATCGACGAAAAGCTCAAGGAAGAAGCCAACCGCTACATCTACAACGTCCGTCAAACTCTCGACAACACGCTGTTCAAGGACTTTGCGGTGCGGATGGCAACACTGCTCGAAGATGATGAGACTGCATGGCGTTCATTCGACAAAGAAACCGGTCGTCTCGACTTCCTGCACCACACGCGGGAAATCTTCAAGCAATACTACGAAATGGTCGGCGAAGAGTTGCCAACTTACTTCTCACACGGCATCTGTGACGACTTCAAGGAAAGCTCACGGAACACTTGGGCA
Organism: Limosilactobacillus sp.; assembly: GCA_030530845.1. Lineage (GTDB taxonomy): Bacteria > Bacillota > Bacilli > Lactobacillales > Lactobacillaceae > Limosilactobacillus. The sequence continues at coordinate 28,539 of JAUMUE010000022.1, read as the reverse complement.
AAGTTGTACTTGACCCAAGAAGACGACTTCAAGTACCGCGAACAAGACGACAGCCTGCTCTTCGATATCTCCAAGCTCAATACCTTCAACGGGTTTACAGCTGACAGTATCGAAAAGTACCGCAACGCCTTGCCAATCGAGCTCTGTGTTGATGGAATCAACGGTAAGCGGGGCAAGTTCGTGGAAATTAAGGCGCCGGACTTCTTCAAGTGGATCGGTGAACGCAACCCATACGCGACCGACGAGCCAGTGGTTGAAGAAGAAACCGACCAAGTTAAGGATGCAGAAAAGACGGAAAAGCCAAAGAAGAAGGGATTCTGGGCACGTCTTTTCGGCTAATCTTATTCCAATCCTGTGAAGGGGATGGGTAAAATCAAAAAGTTCATCAAAATTGCCGCAATTGTGTTCACGGTATTGGTAATTGTCGGGATGGCGGTTCAGATCTACTTATTGCGTGGCACCCCGGGCAGGGAATTGCACCGCAACGAATACCGGCAAGATACGACATATACTTCTACGCCAACTATCTTGGTCCCTGGATGGGGTGGGAATACGGTGACTTACAATAAGCTGATCAATTACTACCAGGATCACCACTATGCGCAAAAGACCCTTACAATCTGGGTTACGCCATGGGGATCGATCCATACAGACGGGACCTTGAATCCCAAAGAAAAGAACCCGATGATTCAGGTACTCTTTGACTGGAATTACGACAGCACCTTCCATCCCCAGGTCCAACAGCTGATCAGGGTTCTGACATACCTGCAGACGACTTACCATCTGAAGCGGGTCAACATCATCGCTCATTCATACGGTGGTACCGAGTTCATGCACGCCTTCATGGATTCGCCACAACTCAGAAATAACCTGCAACTCCACAAGGTGATTTTCCTCGGAGTGCCGGTTGAAGAGAGTCTGGCGGCCCGGTTGCGTTATCGCTACCACCTGATCAAGCATTCACACGACGCTAATTTCATCCGCCTGCGCAAGCAAATGAAACAGTGGCAGCCTAATTACCATCTCTATATCTACAACCTGATGGGGACACGGCGCCACAGTAAGCGGACGGACGGGGAAGTGCCGCTGATCGAGTCGGAAATGCTCAAGTCACTCTTGAAGGGACATCCGACGATCACGTATCACCAGCACATCTACCGCAACACGTCGCACAGCCAGCTGCATGATCGCACGAAGATTTTGAATTACATCGCTAAGCAACTCTGGTAAATGAAAGGAAGATTGCTCATGACAAAAACTGTTTATTTCTGTGCCGGTTGGTTTACTGACAAGCAAAACAAGGCCTACAAGGAAGCGATGGACGCTTTAAAGCAAAACCCCAGCATCGACCTGGAAAACTCCTACGTGCCACTGGATCACCAATACAAGGACATTAACGTAGCGGAACATCCAGAAGTACTCGGTGACAAGGAATGGTGTACCGCAACCTTCAACGGTGATCGCCTCGGCGTGAAGACTTCCGATGTGATCCTCGCTGTCTACGTTCCCGAAGAAGAGGATGTCGGCATGGGTGTCGAACTCGGAATGGCCAGTTCACTTGGCGAGTACATTTGCCTGGTAATTCCTGATGAAGATTACGGTAAGAAGATTAATTTGATGTCATGGGGAATAGCTGATAACGCGATTAAAATGTCAGATCTCGCCAAATTCGACTTCAACAAGCCTGTATTTAACTTTTACGAAGGCAACGTCTACTAATATCATAAGAGTGTCAGAGATGGCACTCTTTTTTATTCCTAAAAAATATTCCAATACTATATAATGTATTATTCCAAAAAGAAAATTGACACTTATTTCTTATGCGCTTACAATTATGGTAATAACTGTATTTATGAGAAGGGAGGAAACCCAACCAAGATTGAGCTGGGCGCCTATTATGAAAAAACCACGAGTTTGTATTTTCTCATCATGTTTAGTCGATTTACTGTTCCCAAACGTTGGTAAATCAATGGTGGAAGTATTGGAACGTTTAGGATGCGACACATTTTTGCCAGAAAAACAGGTCTGCTGCGGACAGCCTACTTACAATAGTGGGTACGCTAAGGGCTCAATGAAGACTTTCAAGAATGAAATTGATGCATTGCTCAGCATTGACGCTGACTACATCGTCGGACCTACCGGATCATGCGTCTTCATGGTCAAGGAATACGAAGACATCTTGAAGGACGATCCTGTTTACGGACCACGTGCTAAGGAGGTCGCAGACAAGATCTACGAATTCAGCCAATTTATTTACCGTGTCCTCGGTATTATCGACTGCGGTGCCGAACTCGATGCCACTGTTACTGTTCACCGTTCATGCCACATGACGCGTTTGCTCGGTGAACGGACAGCTCCATTTGTCCTCCTCGATCACGTCAAGGGATTGAAGCGGGTACCTCTCCACAATGTCCAACTCTGCTGCGGTTTCGGTGGTACTTTCTCTGCCAAGCAACCAGAACTTTCTACTGCCATGGTGGAAGACAAGGTCAAGAACATCAAGGATACTAAGGCTGAAATCCTGATCGGGATGGAAACCTCATGCTTGATGAACATCGCAGGTTACATGAACCGTCATGGTGACAAGATCAAGGTCATGCACATCGCCGAAGTTCTCAACCACAATGTTGATCCAAAGCGGATTAAGTACATCAAGGATACAGACGAACCAATCGTGCCAGCTGAGGCGGAAGGAGTGTTTTAAATGGGAATTTCAACTAGCGACAAGCCATACAAAGAACGAATTGTCGACGCGCACTCCGACGAATTTATGCGGGCCGCGGTTGCTAAGGCACAGGACGCACAGTTCATTAAGCGGACTGCATCCCGGCGTGAACTTGGCAACTGGAATGACTGGCGTGACCTCGCTGAACAAATCCGTCAGCATGTCTTAAAATACCTCCCAGACTATCTCGAAGAATTCGCTGGCAACGTGGAAAAGCGCGGTGGCCACGTCTTCTTTGCCGAAGATGAAAAGGAAGCCCAAGAATTCATCAAGGAACTGGCAATTGCTAAGAAGGCCAAGAACATCGTCAAGTCAAAGTCCATGGTCACCACCGAAATTGACCTCGACAAGACACTGTTGACGATTCCTGGCGTCAACTTGTTAGAAAGTGACTTGGCCGAATTCATCCTGCAAGAAGATAACTGGGACGAACCTACTCACATCGTTTTCCCAACCTTGCACAAGAACCGTGACCAGATCCAAAAAGAATTCCAAAAGATTGGCTACACCGGTGATAACGACCCACAGCACGAAGCTCGTTTCGTACGTGAATACTTGCGTAACTACTTCATGAAGGCTGATTTTGGGATTACTGGCTGTAACTTTGCGATTGCGGACAATGGGATGATCAACCTCGACACCAACGAAGGTAACGCCGACATCACCATGGCCATTCCAAAGACCCAAGTTGTCGTGATGGGGATGGAACGGATCGTACCAAGCATGAAGGAAGCTGAAGTCCTCGACAACATGCTCGCACGGTCCGCTGTCGGTCAAAAGCTCACGACCTACTGTACTTTCACCGGACAAAAGAAGGCTGAAGAAGTCGACGGACCTGATGATTTCTGGGTTGTTATTGTAGACGACGGCCGTTCCAAGGCGCTCGGGACTGAATTTGAACCGATCCTGCAATGTATCCGTTGTGGTGCCTGCATGAACGTCTGCCCAGTTTACCGTTCTGTCGGTGGTAAGGGTTACGGCTCGATCTACCCAGGGCCATTGGGTGAAGTCTTATCTCCAATCCTCGGTGGTTACGAAGACTTCCACGAACTTCCATACGCATGTTCATTGTGTGCCGCATGTACTGAAACTTGTCCAGTCAAAATTCCACTCCACGACTTGATCCGCAAGCACCGGATTGTCGAAATGGACGAAAAACACATGGATAAGTCAATGACCAACCTGATTCTCAAGATGGTCGGTGTAGGTACTGCATCACCAGCTCTCTTTGGTGCAGCAATGCAATTTGGTCACGGCGGTACGAAGCTCTTCAAGGAAGGTGGCCCACACGCGGTTGAACCAATGTACGAAGACGGTAAGATCGACTACGTACCAAAGATGGCGCCTAAGTTGATCCACGGTTGGGTAGACACTCGTGATGTTCCACGGCCTACCAAGCCATCCGAGAACTTCCGCCACTGGTATAAGCACCACACACCAGTCGAAGCCGCACCAGCAGTCAAGAAGGAAGAAGGGCAATCAAATGACTAGTTTACTTGAAAAGGCAAATAGTAAAGAAAACCGCGAAAATTTCCTTAACCGCTTGGAAAAGGCGAGTGGTCGTAAGCGACACCAATTGGCAGACAACCCACTCAAGGCAATGAACAGCGTCTCCGCTGACTTGCTGGCGGATAAGTCTGAAGCAGAATTGATGGAAATCGCGAAGAAGAACTCCGAATCTGTCAACGCCGAAGTAGTAATCAAGAAGTCTAGCGAATTAGCCGACTACTTGCGCCAATACACTAGCGACAAGGACGTCAAGAATATGCTCCTGGCCGGTGTCAAGGACGATGTTTGGTCTGGTCTCCAACTATCTGACTGGGTTCAAAATAGCGGTGTTGCCACTGTCAACAAGTGGTCCGCTGATCTCGACCGGATGGATAACGAACAAAACGCGAACTTGGCTGACCTTGCGATTGCGATGGGTGAACACTTGATTGCATCTACCGGTACCGCCACAATTGCCAACAGCGCCGCACAAGGACGGGGATTTCTCTTCCTGCCAACCCGTCTGCTGGTAATCATCCCAAAGAGCGGTCTCGTTAAGAACACGCGTGAAGCCGTCGAAAAATATGACGAAGCATTTGAAAACGGACTTTCCACTTCTGCAATCAACTTCATTTCTGGGCCATCCAACTCTGGTGATATCGAAATGGAATTAGTTGTCGGGGTCCACGGTCCTGTAGAATGTACATATCTCGTGGTTGAAGATAAGTAAAACAAAACGCTGCAGGCTCTACACCTACAGCGTTTTTTTAGTATAATATGTTTATTATGCAAAAGGAGCGGATACAATGACGCGCACAAACCCACATGACGAAGCCGACTTGAATCGCATGTTCTCGCGGATTGCAGGTAAGTATGACTTGATGAATGACGTCATCAGCCTGGGGACGCAGAAACAATGGAAAAAGAAGCTGTTTCAGGAATTGGATATGAAATCAGGAATGGACTGCCTCGACATCTGTTGCGGGACGGGGGATTTAACGATCGAATTAGCCAAACGCTCGGGGCGGACTGGACGGACAATTGGGCTCGACTTCAACCAGGACATGCTGAATCTGGCTGAGCAAAAGGTTCGTTCACTCGACTTATCCAAGGACATCGAGCTGATCCAGGCTGACGCGATGCACTTGCCATTTGCCGACGATTCTTTTGACGTGGTGACAGTCGGATTCGGTTTGCGAAATGTTCCGGATGCTAATCAGGTCCTCAGAGAAATCACGCGGGTACTTAAGCCAGGCGGTCAGTTTGCGACAGTCGAAATGTCACAGCCCACAAGCCCTGTCGTTAAGGTTGGTTGGAAGGCCTACTTCAAAGTCTTCCCACGCCTGGCACAAGTGTTTGGTGCCAATGTCAGTGACTACAAGTATCTCAAGGAAACGGCTGAACATTTTGTCTCTGCACAAGAGTTGTTGCAGATGATGAAAAAAGTGGGTTTACATAATTGCTATTATAGAAAGTTAAACCTGGGAGCCGGTGCACTTCACATTGGACGTAAGTGAAAAAGCTTTTCAATTTCGTTGAGCACGCCGTTATGATTGTTGTCGAATTCGGTGATCTGATCGGCGACGGCTTTCAGGTCTGATGTGGCATTCTTCATTGCGATCCCCAGGCCGGCAGCTGAGACCATCTCGATATCATTAGAGGTATCACCAATCGTCACAACTTGAGAGAGGTCACCGCCAGTCTGTGCGAGGTAGTGCTTGAGTCCGGATTCCTTGTTGACGCCGGCGGGAAGCAGGTCAATGCCGTAAGCACCAGAGTATGTAGCGTTTACACCATCAAAGTTGTGGTTGATATCACGGACAAATTCCATGATCTTCTCAAGCGGCAACTTCTTGCTGTGCCAATTAAAGTTGACGTTGTAGACGTTCTCGCCGATTTCAGACAGGTCATGGAAGAATGAGTAGTGAGGGTAGTAGTCAAATTGGACGTGTGAAAAGCGGTCGGGGATATAGGTCTGATCTGTACCCGAGACTGACATCAAGTCGACATCGAGCTCCTTGGAGTAGTCGATGATCTTGGCGACAGTCTGAAAATCATGGGGATGGCCAGTCTTTTCGACGCCATCGACAATAATCCGGCCACCGTTTTCTGCCACGAAATTTTTCACAATGCCGTTGGGAAAGTAGGTGTCAATCGCATCTTTACCATTTCCTGTGGCGACGATGAAAGTGACCCCTTGATCTTTCAGAAGCTTGATATCAACAGCAAGGCGCTTTTTATCATAATGCTTCTGATCGTCCAGTAAGGTCCCGTCGACATCAACAGCGACATACTTAAAATCCATAATTTCTACCTCTTTCTAAATTTTATGCTAACAAATACGATATTCGTCCTATAAAAATGATACACTATATAATTGTTACGGGGGATAATTTCTATGACAATAGATATTAACAAAATTGCTGATGAGACGAAGCAAGCCTTGACGGAGCTACTGGCACAGGCTAAGCTTTCTGCTGGCGATGTTCTAGTATTGGGATTGAGCACGAGCGAAGTCCAAGGCGAAGAGATCGGCAAGTACCCTAGCATCGAGGTTGGTCGTACGATTGTTAAGACGATTCTCGATATTATCAAGCCATTGGGGATTAATTTGGCTGTGCAGGGTTGCCAACACCTCAACCGCGCGCTGGTCGTAGAGAGATCAGTCGCTAAGGAGCGGGGGCTGGAGATTGTCATGGTTTACCCTCAGATTCACGCGGGTGGCGCAGGTCAGATTGCTGCCTTCGAGAATTTCACGGATCCGGTAGAAGTCGAGCACATTCAGGCTGAGGCCGGAATTGATATCGGTGACACTTCTATTGGGATGCAGGTCAAGTTCGTACAAATTCCGGTTCGGACATCGATTAAGGAGATCGGTCACGCACACACGACATTCTTGCGGAGCCGTCCTAAGTTTATTGGTGGCGCACGTGCCAAGTACGAATGGGACCCATTTGACGAAAAATAAAATGATAGGTGGATTTTACTAATGAGTTTAACAGGTACATTATTGATTATTGCCCTTGTCGCTTTGATTCTTTTCATCCTCAAGTTCATTCATCAGATGTTCCGGGTGAAAAAAGGGATCCAAGAAGTGAGTGGATTCAATGTCTTCGTGAACTGGATGATCATGATGGTCTTCTTCTTCAGTCTGATCGGTGCGGGAATCTTCCAATTAACTGGTAAGGGTGGTAGCCCAATCGCTGCTAACCAACAAGCAGTCAAGGAAACTTCTTCATCTTCAAGCAAGGAAGACAAGGCTCTGAAGTTGAGCTTTGAAAAGGACGTTACCATGGACAACACCGGCGAAGTCACAATTGCAATCAAGGTGACTGGTGGCGCAAAGGTTAAGGTCACTGGACGCAATACCGGTGAAAAGTACGCTTCATTCACCGCCAAGGACTCCGATGGCATGGTAACTAAGAAGATTAAGCTGGACATTGCTGGTCCTTACAAAGTTACCGCAACCCTTAATGGCAAGAAGGTTTCCAAGAACTTAGTAGTACGTGAAGCTTACTCATACTCAAGTTCTTCAAGCTCTAAGTCCAGCAGTAGTTCAAGTTCTAGCCAATCATCATCACAAGCTAACAACAATAACAACAACTACCGCCGTCCTACTAACAACTACAGCGCTCCTGCTCAAAGCAGCCAACCATCTGAAAGCAGCTCAAGCACAGCGCCTTCTCAAGTTGATAACAACAGTGGTTCTGGTGACGGTGCAGCGGATCAACAATAGTTTGGAGGATTTGCGATGGAATTCGATAAGGTTATAAAGAAGCGGAAGTCGGTCCGGATGTTCAATGGAGATCCAGTCGACCAGGATTTGATCGTCCAAGTTGTGGAAGATGCGATGCAAGCTCCATCTTGGGTCAATTCTCAACCATGGCAAGTCTACTGTGCGCTTGAAGAAACCACGGCGATCATCAAGCAAACGTATCACGACAACGATGCAAAGGGTAAGAAGCCTGCACCAGAGTTAGCAGTAATGCCACGTGATGAATGGGCCGATCGTCCACGCGAAAACATGAAGGAGTGGGGACACGAAATCGTCCACCACTTCACTGATTACGATGAAGCTCATGCAGTTATGTCCAACGCCAGCAATATTTTGAATGCTACGGAGACGCTCCTTGTTATCACAGTTCCAAAGAAGTCGCCTGAATGGTCACTGGTTGATGCGGGGGCATTTGCTCAAACACTGATGCTCTCAGCTACTAATCACGGACTAGGGACTTTGATCAGCTACAATAGTGTTCGTTATGCAGACGATTTGCGTGAAATCTTGCACATCCCCGATGATGAACGAATTGTAGTCGGCATCGAGATCGGATATCCAGAAAACGACAAGATTAATAGCTTCAAATCACAGCGCCAACCACTCGAAAATGTACTCCATTTCAAAAAATAATCCACACAGATCAGGGAATTTTCCTTGGTCTGTTTTTTTATGGCCTAAAGTAAATTTTGTCGCAAAAATACTGATGTGTAAGTCTTTACACGAATTTGATTAATATATAAAATGAAGATATAAGGGATAATTTATGAAAATAACATGAAAAGGAGGTAAGTCAGTTGGTTAATAAGAAAAACAACATGTTCGATCAACGTCCACACTTCGGTTTGCGTAAGCTTTCCGTTGGTGTGGTTTCCGTTTTATTATCAACTACTTTCTTTATGGGGGCACAATCACAAGCCGCCCATGCAGACAGCACTAGTGGTAATACCACCAGCGCTGACACAGCAACCGTAACTACAAGCGATAGTGGTGAGAGTAACACCGCGACTTTGAGTAACGTAAACGCAAGTGATGATGCTAACACTACAGCAACTGCTAGCGACAACAATGCTACTACTGACACTGCCGATAGTAATGACACTGCTGCGACGACGAATACTGTAGATGTTTCTAGTCTCAGTAACTCTAGTGCGATTGCGACTCCTTTCGTGAGCCTCGCTACGACTACTGAAAAGGACCCCCGCGTGGATGCCGGAATTATTAATGCTGATACATGGGGACAAACCATTGCTAACCAGTCTCCAACCAATGAATCTGATGGTAGCTACAAGCTCTATTCTTCAGTTCACGATTACACGACCACGGCATTTGGTAACTCCGCTGCTGCCAACAAGGGATACACAGGTTACGACCTCGTCCAAGGTAACGTCTACATTCGTGATATCTCTGACGAATACGTAGCTGCTGGGGGTACTTTAGGGCCAAATGAACATCGTTGGGAAATTGACTACGGTCGTTCAAAGACTGCACAACAAGGACAAGGATCATACTGGGCAAGTATTATGCTGTCGAAGGGGATGTCAATCACAGGTAAAATCAACATCACGATGATGTCAGGATTAAACCCTAATAACATCCAAGCTGATGCAAAAAATGTCTTACAAATCGATCCAACAACTGGCCCAACGTTAGGACCTGATGGACGTGATATTAAGTATGACAACGTGTCTTCTGGTACCAACAGTGCGGGGGCCAAGGTCTTTATGGCGGACCGCTCCAAGTACACTCCAAACGGAACTGCAAATTTGCAGTACAACGGGTCACGCTTTAACAGCTCAAATGATGCCCGTTTAGAAATCTGGTTAAGTCCAAACTTTGCAAGTATGTCGGAAAACCAAATTATCCAATACCTTACAAATAAGATTTCCACTCAACAGGGTTACACTAAGAGTTACAATTCTAACCGTGACGCAAACGTCTTCCTGTTTGAATCATCTGACTCAAGCAAGGCGGCTAATACCGAATACTTTAAGGATGGATCTTCTAAGACCAACATCAACGCCTTTGATTTAGGCCGGAGTGCGGGTTCTACTAATTATATGTGGAACACGTCAAATCCAAACGCTGCTGGTAACTTGGGTCAAGCATACGCATTCCACTATGCCGCGGCTGGTGGTTCCAATACCGACCGGATCATGACCACTATGCAATTCACGACTGTATCTGACGGCAGTGCTACTCCTCACTTTTTACGTGCCGGATTCACTGCCGACGATGCAAATGCATATTACATTTCTAGTGCCAACCTGAACACGATTACCAATTACAAGGTGGTTGTAAACGAAACGTCTGATTTGACCGACCAACAAATTCCACAACGGTCACTTACCATTTCAACCCCTGATAACAAGGGTAACGTTCAAAGTCTCAGTAGTAGTACTGAAAAGCCGGTCACTAGCACATTCACATATAAGTCTGATACCGACACCTTGTTAGATGACAGCAATAACTTCAAGTTGACTGTCAACCCATCTGGTGATACGTCAACGTACAAGGTGCAAATTGCTACTCCGGTCATTGATAAGGACAACCACACGATTACCTACAATGTCCGCTACGTTGCTAACAAGCCAACCATTAACGTAACAGCATTTGACAAGACCACTAATACCAGTCTGGAAATCCCAACTAACATTACCACTAGTTACACTGGGGAACCCGGAACTGCTGTCGGTGATGATTTCACGACTGGTATCCAAAGCATCAAGGACTACTTTACAAGCAAGGGTTACACTTACGATGAAAGTTCCACGATCCCAACTAATTTTGGAACTGACTCATCACAAGACCAAACTGCAACCCTTAATTTCGTGCACGGTACTGCCACTTTGACCCCAGGTACTACTCTTCCGGGAACTGTCAATGAATCAGGTACTACGCCAAAATTTACCCAAGACGATTACGATAAGACAGTAACACGGACAATTGTCGATGCTGACGATCCAAGCACGCCACTTACAACCCAATCAGTTGAATTTGGCCGGACAATCACTTACGACAAGGTCACTGGTCAAATCGATGGAAGTAAGTCACAACCATGGTCACCAGCCACTGGAACTTGGGATGCATACACACCAACGAAAGCCAAGTCCACGGTAGTCTCAGTTGACAATGACTCATCAAAGACCACGGTTGATTCTGAAGAAGTTACTCCTGCAAGTTCTAACAAGACGGTCAACGTCAAGTTTGAACGCAACGACCAAACTGTGACTGTTAAGATCGTTGATGGCAGTGACAACAACACGCCACTCCAAGAGGTAACTGTTTCTGGTAAGCCTGGTACTTCAGTTGACGTTCCAAATTACACTGATTTGATCAAGTCCTACACTGATAAGGGCTACACTGTCGGTACAGATGGTACGACGAACGGTAAGGTCACTGTTGGCGAAGACGATTCTGATGTTACGATCACCTTAGAACACGGTACTGGTACTGTAAAACCAGGTGATGACTTGCCAACTGGTGTGAACTTCACCAAAGATGACTACGATAAGACGGTAACGCGGACGATTGTTGATGCTGACGATCCAAGCACACCACTTACAACCCAATCAGTTGAATTTGGCCGGACAATCACTTACGACAAGGTCACTGGTCAAATCGATGGAAGTAAGTCCCAACCATGGTCACCAGCTAACGGTACTTGGGCTGCCTACACACCAACGAAGGACAAGTCCACGGTTGTTTCAGTTGATAACGACCCAACCAAGACCACGGTTGACTCTGAAACGGTAACGCCTGCAAGTTCTAACAAGACGGTCAACGTCAAGTTTGAACGCAACGACCAAACTGTGACTGTTAAGATCGTTGATGGCAGTGACAACAACACGCCACTCCAAGAGGTAACTGTTTCTGGTAAGCCTGGTACTTCAGTTGACGTTCCAAATTACACTGATTTGATTAAGTCATACACGGATAAGGGTTACACAGTCGGCACTGACGGCACGACGAACGGTAAGGTCACTGTTGGCGAAGACGATTCTGATGTAACAATCACCTTAGAACACGGTACTGGTACTGTAAAACCTGGTGATGACTTGCCAACGGGCGTGAACTTCACTAAGGAAGATTACGATAAGACCGTAACGCGGACGATTGTCGATTCTGCTAACCCAACTGTTCCACTGGAAACGCAATCCGTACAATTCGGCCGGACGATCACTTACGACAAAGTTACTGGTCAAATCGACGAAACAAAGTCCCAACCATGGTCACCAGCCACTGGTACTTGGGATGCCTACACTCCAACAAAGGAAAATGAGACTGTAATTTCCGTTGACGGAGATACCAGCAAGAAGAGCGTTGAAGCTGAAAATGTAACCCCTGCAAGCACAAACAAGACTGTGACCGTTGACTTCACACGGAACAACCAAACCGTGACGGTGAAGATCGTGGACGGGGATGACAACAATCAACAACTCCAATCAATTCCTGTTTCTGGAAAGCCAGGTACTTCTGTCGATGTTCCTAACTACACTGATTTGATCAAGTCCTACACAGACAAGGGTTACACGGTGACTAATGACGGAACTACGAATGGTCAAGTGACTGTCGGTGAATCCGACTCCGAAGTGACAATCACGTTAGGACACGGTACCGGCACGTTGAATCCAGGGGACACCATCCCCGCAACCGTCAACGAAAACGGTACAACCCCACAATTCACCCAGGATGACTACGATAAGACGGTAACGCGGACAATTGTCGATGCTGACGATCCAAGCACGCCACTTACAACCCAATCAGTTGAATTTGGTCGGACAATCACTTACGACAAGGTGACTGGTCAAATCGACGAAGCCAAGTCCCAACCATGGTCACCAGCCACTGGAACTTGGGATGCATACACGCCAACCAAAGACAAGTCCACAGTGGTCTCAGTCGATAACGACCCAGCCAAGACCACGGTTGAATCTGAAACGGTAACGCCTGCAAGTTCTAACAAGACGGTCAACGTCAAGTTTGAACGCAACGACCAAACTGTGACTGTTAAGATCGTTGATGGCAGTGACAACAACACGCCACTCCAAGAAGTGACTGTTTCTGGTAAGCCTGGTACTTCAGTTGACGTTCCAAACTACACTGACTTAATCAAGTCATACACTGATAAGGGGTACACAGTCGGCACTGATGGCACGACGAACGGTAAAGTAACCGTCGGCGAAGACAATTCTGATGTCACAATCACGTTAGAACACGGTACTGGCACTCTGAATCCAGGGGACACCATCCCCGCAACCGTTAACGAAAACGGTACGACCCCACAATTCACCAAGGATGACTACGATAAGACAGTTACCCGGACGATCGTGGACGCTGATAACCCAGATACGCCACTTACAACCCAATCAGTTGAATTTGGCCGGACAATTACTTATGACAAAGTTACTGGTCAAATCGACGAAACAAAGTCCCAACCATGGTCACCAGCCACTGGAACTTGGGAGGCCTACACACCAACGAAGGACAAGTCCACGGTTGTTTCAGTTGACAACGACCCAGCCAAGACCACGGTTGAATCTGAAACAGTTACGCCAGCTAGCTCAAGCAAGACGGTCAACGTCAAGTTTGAACGCAACGACCAAACTGTGACTGTTAAGATCGTTGATGGTAGCGACAACAACAATCCACTCCAAGAAGTGACTGTAACCGGAAAGCCTGGCACAAGTGTTGATGTTCCAAACTACACTGATTTAATCAAGTCATACACTGACAAGGGTTACACAGTCGGCACTGACGGTACGACGAACGGAAAGGTAACAGTTGGCGAAGATGATTCTGATGTTACGATCACCTTAGAACACGGTACTGGCACGTTGAATCCGGGTGATACCATCCCCGCAACCGTCAACGAAAACGGTACGACGCCACAATTTACCAAGGATGACTACGACAAGACCGTAACGCGGACGATCATTGATGCAGACAAGCCAAGTACGCCACTTGCAACTCAATCAGTTGAATTCGGTCGGACAATCACTTATGACAAGGTGACCGGTAAGATTGATGAAAGTAAGTCTCAACCATGGAGCCCTGCTAGTGGTACCTGGGATGCTTACACACCAACGAAGACTAACGAAACAGTGATTTCGATCGACGGTGATACAAGCAAGACGACAATTGATTCCCAAACCGTAACTCCAGATAGCAGTAACCAGACTGTGACGGTTAACTTCACGCGGAATAATCAAACTGTGACGGTGAAGGTGATCGATAAGGATAACGGGGATGAAGTATTGACCACAATCCCAGTTACTGGCAAGCCAGGTACTTCAGTTGATGTTCCTGGTCTTGAAGATACGATCAAGACCTTGACAGACAAGGGTTACACGGTGGTTTCAAATGGTACCACTGATGGAAAGGTAACTGTCGGCGACGATGATTCTGAGGTAACAATCACTGTTGAACACGGTACTGGTACGTTGAAACCAGGGGACACGATCCCTGAAACCGTCAACGACAACGGTACCAAGCCACAATTCACCAAGGATGACTTCGACAAGACGGTTACCCGGACAATTGTGGACGCCGATAACCAAGATACGCCACTTACAACCCAATCAGTTGAATTTGGTCGGACGATCACTTTTGACAAGGTTACTGGTAAGATCAATGAAGATAAGTCTCAACCATGGTCACCTGAAAGCGGCACTTGGGATGCGTACACACCTGTAAAGGACAAGTCCCACGTTACTTCAGTTGACAACGATCCTGCTAAGACAACGATCGAAGCAGAAGAAGTTACTCCAACTAGTTCTAACAAGACCGTCAACGTCAAGTTTGAACGCAACAACCAAACCGTTACGGTGAAGGTGGTTGATAAGGATGACGGAAACAGTGTTGTTACTACGATTCCAGTTACTGGCCAACCAGGAACTTCCATCGACGTACCAGGACTTGAAGATACGATCAAGACCTTGACGGACAAGGGTTACACTGTGGTTTCAAACGGTACGACTGACGGTAAGGTAACAGTTGGCGAGGACGACTCTGACGTAACAATCACTGTTGAACACGGTACTGGTACGTTGAAACCAGGGGACACGATCCCTGAATCCGTCAACGAAAACGGTACGACGCCACAATTCACCAAGGATGACTACGATAAGACAGTTACCCGGACGATTGTGGACGCCGATAACCCAGATACGCCACTTACAACCCAATCTGTTGAATTTGGTCGGACAATTACTTACGACAAGGTAACTGGTAAGATCAATGAAGATAAGTCTCAACCATGGTCACCAGCCAACGGAACTTGGGATGCCTACACGCCGGTTAAGGATAAGGCAACTGTTGTTTCAATTAACAATGACCCAACTAAGAAGACTGTTGAATCTCAAACCGTAACTCCTGCCACATCAAGTCAGACTGTGAACGTTAAGTTTGAACGTAACAACCAAACCGTCACAGTCAAGGTGATCGACAAGGATAACGGGGATGAAGTCTTAACGACGATTCCAGTTCCCGGCAAGCCAGGTACTGAAGTTGAAGTGCCAGGCCTTGAAGACACGATCAAGACCCTGACAGACAAGGGTTACACGGTGGTTTCAAATGGTACGACTGATGGTAAGGTGACTGTCGGCGAAGAAGATTCCGACATTACTATCACCGTCGAACACGGTACTGGTACTTTGAAGCCAGGCGATGAATTCCCAGAAACGATTAACGGCAATGGCACTAAGCCACAATTTACCAAGGACGATTACGACAAGACGGTTACTCGGACAATTGTGGACGCAAATGATCCAGGTACACCACTTGAGAGTCAATCAGTAGAATTCGGCCGGACAATCACGTACGACAAGGTCACTGGTAAGATTGATGAAGCCAAGTCTGGTAACTGGAAGAACGTTACTGACAAGACTGAAAATGACTCTGGTACTTGGGCTGCTTACACACCAAGCAAGAAGAACAGCACTTTGATCTCAATTGATGGTGACAAGACTAAGACGACTGTCGATGCCGAAACCGTGACTAAGGACACTGCAGATAAGTCTGTCACTGTTGAATTCGACCGCAACAACCAAACCGTCACAGTCAAGATCATTGACAAGGATAACGGGGATGAAGTATTGACCACAATTCCTGTTAGCGGCAAGCCAGGTACTGAAGTTGATGTTCCAGGTCTTGGTGATACAATCAAGACTCTGACAGACAAGGGCTACACGGTGGTTTCAAACGGTACGACTGATGGCAAGGTTACTGTCGGTGATGATGACTCTGACGTAACCATCACTGTTGAACACGGTACTGCCACAGTTAAGCCTGGTGATGAATTGCCAACTGGTGTTCAATTCACTAAGGACGACTACGACAAGAACGTAAAGCGGACAATCGTGGACAACACTGATCCAGCTAGTCCAAAGACGATCGAAACGCAAACCGTTCACTTCGGCCGCGTTGTGACATACGACAAGGTTACTGGAAAGATCATTGAAGGTCAGTCTGGCAAATGGACGAACCTGACTAACGGCACCGATTCTGATACTGGTAACTGGCCTGAATTCAACCTGGGACGTGACGGATACACTGGTAAGGTTAACGGCGAAGATATTTCAACCATCCCCGCCAAGGACGTCACCCACGATACTCCAGATGAAACGATCTCTGTAGTATTCGTCGAAAACCCAGCAACTCCAGCACAACCAACTAAGCCTGCAGATCAAACCACAGCTCCTGCATCCGAAGACAAGGTCGCTGAAGCATCTACTCCAGCCACCCGTCCAAGCGCAGAGAAGAAGACATTGCCACAAACCGGTAATGACTCCAGCAAGATGGCTCAAGTAGCCGGACTGTTGCTGACTGGATTATCAATGCTCGGTTTAGGAAATAAGAAGCGTAAGGAAGACTAGCATTCCGCGCAAGAGAAGGACTCATTCAAAAGAGGATGGGTCCTTTTTTTGCTCAATATTTAGTAAGCGGTTTAGTTGGCGATATAACAGTGTTTTGGTACAATTAACATACAAAATACGCAAAATGTTTATTAGGGGGGGATTTCTGATGAAAAAGCAACCCACTTATCGCTTAAGAAAGTTGACGATCGGGGTATGCAGCGTTGCTCTGATGGCAATTTTTGTGACCCAAGCTCACGCAAATACAGTGTACGCTGACACTGAAACAGCGACGTCACAGGTGGATCCAGCAGAAGAAAATGTAGCTGAAGAAGCCACAGTAACAGAAAACAACGCAGCTCAGAAAGTACTGATCAACGGTACCGGTACTGAAGACACATCTTGGAATGGCACGGTGACTGGTACTAACATTATTGGTGGCACGCCACGGGTCAATATTACTGCTGGCGGTACTAACACGATCGATCACATCAGTATGAATACACCAGCAGGGACACTGGGAAAGTACTACGCTGAAAACAACCTTTCCGACGTCCTGGTCGATAGCATGCAGGGTAAGGTCGTTGGTACGACAGATCCTAGCAAGTATGACAGCCAGATCGGTGGTGGGAATATCCTCAACGCCGGAAATGTGGCAAATATCTCTAATGCCGGACTGAACTATGACGACGCAGCAAAAGCAAGCACCAAGGTCTACTTAACCGCTGCGGATGCTAAAGTCGACGTACAAAACATGGCAGTGGGGGACTTTGCGATTATCCCTGTCATCGTTGAAGTAATGCCTTACGAAGCATACAACGGTGGTAAGCCAACCTTCTACGCGGACGCAGAGCCAAATGCTTTCTATAGCTACCGTCTAATTTACAAGATGGCTGACGACCAATTTGCGATGGCCTTTGATGATACGCAAAACGTTGACGGAACCTACCCAACATATACGGCTGACACAATTGAAAATACATACTGGCTCAACGCCAACGGTAAAGTCGCATACAAGGGTGTCGTATCCCGTTCTGGCCAAAACCCAATCGCCGTTTATGGTAATTACAGCGATCGTCGCTCTGCTGGTACTGCGATTCGCTCATCCAACAACATCGTGACTTCGTATACCGCAAACGAACTGCTCACTAAGCCAGCGATTTTCGCATACTTCATGGCGACACCAGTAGATGATAAGTCTGCCTTGACTATCAAGAGCGCAGACCTGACAGCTTCGACCGACGATACGGTTGACAGCCTGATTAAGGACAATGTAACTAGTGCTAAGGATGTCGATGACAATGACGCAACCTACGTACCAGTGGACCAGTACAATAACCTGACTGAAAAGGACCGAGCAGGCAAGTATACGATTAGCGTCACAAATTCGGACGGGGATGCATACGACTTTAGTGGCAAGCTTCCCGCCGGAACGTACACAGTTTCATATATACTGCCACGTTATACTTCTGAAAACCCAATCTCTGCCTACAACTTCACTGAGGTTGTGAAGGCTACTCTGACGGTTAAGGAAGTCGAACCAAAGCGGGTAGACGTGCAAATCGTCGACGGTGATGACAATAATGCCATTCTCGAAACCCTGCCTACATTTGGTAAACCAGGCGAAGAAGTAGACGTGCCTTCATATTCAGGCATGCTGTACGGGTACGAACAAAAGGGATACAAGATCAAGTCTGATGGTACTAACAATGGTAAGATCACCATCCCAGAAGATGATAATCCTATCCTGATTGTGCTCGAACACGACACAGCTGAGGTATTACCAGGTCAACCACTACCAGACAACGCACAATTCGAACGTGGTGACTTCGACCGGACTGTTAAGACGCAAATTATTGAACTCAAAGACGACGGCACCAAGTTAGATTACGGTGAACGTGCAGTGTGGTTTGGCCGTACCGTAACTTACGACAAGGTCACTGGTAAGATGGTTTCAGCAACTGATTGGAAGAACGTGATCCACCTAGAACTCAACGACGAAGGTATTCTGTCTGAAATGGAAATCAAGAAGGACGGCATGACTACCTACATCGATGGCGTGGAAACAAATATTCTTCCAGCCAAGATCGTTAACCACGAGACCCCAGATGACACGGTAATTGTGCAATTCAAGAAAGTTGAAACTCCGGTAGAGCCTACTGAACCAACAGAACCGGTAACGCCAACGGATCCAACAGAGCCAGTAACTCCTACTGAACCAACAGAACCGGTAGCGCCAACGGATCCAACAGAGCCAGTAACTCCTACTGAACCAACAGAGCCAGTAACGCCAACAGATCCTACGACACCAGTAGAACCAGTTACCCCGGTAGCACCTACTGAACCTACTACGCCTGCTAAGCCAGAAGAAGAGACGGCTAAGAATGACGTGGACGTAGCGAATGCGGATAAGACGGTTGGCGGGGATGTAGATGCGACTGTGGTGCAGACGACCACGGTACAAGCAGACACTAAGCCAGCCCCAACAGCCACAGACACAAAGAAGACGCTACCTCAGACTGGTAACGAATCTTCATGGGCACTGATTGCGACCGGTGCGCTCGGCGTATTGATTGCATTGTTAGGACTTAAAAAACGCGATGACTAAATAAAAACCAGGGTTCACTCGATTTTGAATGAATCCTGGTTTTGTTTATTCAGCCGATTCGGACGCGATCACGAGCATCTGGCCGTCGAGCGTCCATGAGTCGATGTCGGCGGGGATGATCAGGTGCGTGCCCTTGGTTAAATCATATGTCTTGTTATTAGCTGTCAGTGTCCCTTGTCCGTCAATAATGGAAATCAAGGTGTAAGGACCGTGTTCGTGTTCACGGGTCAGCTGACCGTTGACCTGCCACTTGTAGACGGAGAAGAATGGGGAATCAGGTTGGGTAATTAACGTGGTTACAGTTGAGTCACCGACCTTAGTACTTGTGGAGTGCAGTACAGGTTCTTGGAATGGTACGTTGGTGACATCAATTGATTGCTTTAAATGAAGGTCGCGTTTTTTACCGGTCTTCTGATCTACCCGGTCGTAGTCGTAAATCCGGTAGGTGGTATCAGAGCTTTGTTGGGTTTCAAGAACCACGATCCCCTTATTGAGGGCGTGGATGGTGCCAGATGGGACGTATACAAAGTCACCGGTCTTGACTTGCTTCTTGGAGAAGAGCTTGTCCCATTCGTGATTGTCTACTAGGTTGCGGAGTTCATCACGGGTCTTAGCGGTGTGACCATAAGTCAGGTAGGCTCCTTCGTCTGCGTGAATCACGTACCAGCATTCAGTTTTACCGAGTTCGTGCTCGTGTTCCTCCGCGTAGGCATCGTCAGGGTGAACCTGGACAGAGAGACTAGCATTAGCATCGAGGATCTTCGTCAGCAGTGGGAAGACCTTAGACTTGGGGTTGCCGAAGACTTCGGGGTGCTGTGCGTACACGTCCGGCAGCAGTTGTCCCGCGTACTCACCATTTTCGATCAGGTTTGGTCCGTGGGGGTGTCCTGAAATGGCCCAACATTCGCCGATTGTGCCGGCGGGGATGTCGTAGCCGAAATCAGTTTCCAGGTGACGTCCACCCCAGATCTTTTCATGAAAAACAGGTTTTAAGAATAATGGTTCAGTCATTAGAATCCCTCTTTCTATCGCTATTTAAAGCGCTTTACTAGATCAATTATAACATTCCTAAAAAATAAATTTACGTTTTTTCTTGACATGGAGTGGACTCCAAGTAGTAGTCTTAATGACAAATAAAAGGAGGTCTTTATATGACACAAGCAAAAATCGTTCTAGGGACTTGGGCCTGGGGTGACAATAACAGTTATTTCGGTAATGATTATGACCAAGCTCACTTTAAGGAAATTTTTGATGAAGCTGTTAAGCAAGGTCTGAATTTCTGGGATACTGCACTCGCATATGGATACGGTGCCTCAGAAAAGTTGCTCGGTAACTTGAGTCAAGATTTTGACCGCTCCGACTTAGTATTATCAACTAAGTTCACGCCACAGATGCAAGACGGAAGCGACAACGCAGTCCAAAACATGTTTGAAGGCAGCCTCGACCGTCTCAAGACTGACTACATCGACTACTACTGGATTCACAATGATGCTGATGTCGAAAAGTGGACTCCTGAATTAATTCCATTGCTCAAGTCAGGCAAAGTTAAGCACGTCGGAGTTTCTAACCATACCTTATCTGAAATCAAGCGTGTACAAGAAATCCTCGGTGAAGCAGGGTACAAGCTTGATGCGGTACAAAACCACCTGAGTTTGTTAGACCGGACCTCAGAACAAGCTGGGATCTTGGATTACTGTCGTGAAAATGATATTACCTTCTTCGCTTACATGATCCTTGAACAAGGCGCTTTGAGTGGAAAGTACGACATTAACCACCCATTCCCAGAAGGTAGTGTCCGTGCGCAAGTCTACAATTCTAAGCTCCCTGAATTGACCAAGTTGATTGATACCCTTCGTGAAGTTGGTGAAAGTCATGACTTATCTGTAGCGCAAACTGCAATGAGTTGGGCTGTCAGCAAGGGTGTCTTGCCAATCATTGGTGTAACTAAGATTCATCAAGTACAAGACGCAGCACAAGTAAGCTCTGTCCAATTGAGTGATGAAGAAATCCAACGTTTAGAACAAGTGGCTGATCAAGCTGGCGTTAATACGATTGGTAGTTGGGAACAAGACATGACGCAAGACAAATAATCGCGTTATAATATCTTCTACAGAAAGAAGGGATGACATGTCAGATTTAACGATTACCGAGGTTTCAAAAAAATACGGACTAAAACCTGATACACTTCGCTACTACGAACGGATTGGACTTTTGCCAAATGTCCCACGACGTTCAAATGGTAACCGCTACTACCCACAAGGCATGCAGGACTGGATCGAAATGATTATTTGCCTGCGCCACTCAGGAGTAAGTGTTGAAACCTTGCTTGATTATGCAAATCTCTTAATACAAGGTGATTCAACTCTCCAAGCTCGTGAAGACCTACTTAGAGAACAATTAGCTGAATTAAAGGAAAAGCAATTTAATCTGAACCGGTCAATCTCACGTTTGGAACACAAGATCTCATTATACGAAAATGGTGAGATCACCGAAGACAAGAATTACTTTGAAGAATATAAAATCATGGATGATGAAAAGGAGAACAATAATAATGAAGAAAGTTATTAATTTATTTCACCCAAACTTTGCCGGATCCCGTGTCAACAAGGCTCTTGTGAAGGCCGCTGAAGACGCAGGTTTTGAAGTTCGCGACATGTACAAGCTTTACCCAGACTTCAAGATCGATGTAAAGGCGGAACAAAAGGTATTTGAAGAAGCTGATCGGATGGTTTGGGAATTCCCAGTTTACTGGTACTCAGCTCCTGCTTTATTCCACCAATATGCTCAAGATGTATTTGAATACGGCTGGGCATACGGTCACGACGCCACTGCACTGCATGGCAAGGAATTGTTGATTGCTACCACTGTCGGTGCACATAATTACGGACATGACAATTTCGTAAAGTACGATGTTCATGAAATCTTCCGTCCATTCCAAGCTATCAGTCGTTTACTCGGCACAACTTACCTCAAGCCATTTGAAGTGATCGGTGCCTCTACTATCGATGACGACCAGCTCGCACAAGCCGCAAAGGACTACGTAGAATACCTGAACAGTGACGATGTTAAGCCTTTAGGTGACTACGAATAGGAGGAATTATTTATGTATATTATTGATATTACTTTACACGGCGACACCGCCACAGAAGAAAAGGTCGCTCAACACCGTGCTTGGTTCAAGAAGCACTTCGATGAGGGTGACTTTGTAATCGTCGGTCCATCTAAGACGAAGGAAATGTCAGGCACTATCATCACCAAGAGTATGGAACGTGCTAAGTTGGATGAGATACTGGGCGGGGATGCCTTTTATCCAAATGAAGCGACATATGAAGTCAACGAAATCGACGCAAAGTTAGTGAAAAATAACATCGACAACTAAAAATAACAGCCAGAAGATTATCAATTATGATGAGATTCTGGCTGTTTTTATCATTTTTGAAAATTAAAACGAATTCCAGGAATAAAATGGAATAAGTATTGATATATCAAGGCTGGGTCTCGTTAAAAGGTGATAAATGAAAATTGTGGATAAAAATCGCCTTATTGACAGTGGACGTATATGTGTATTCAAAATACGAAAAAGCAACCATTTCTTTGATTGGTCGGACCAATTAAGATTAGAAAACGATGAGAAAAATAACCGGTGAAACACTTCACAAACGATATAAGTGTTTCACCGTTTTTTAGTATAGATAAGTGTGCTTAAACGTTGGTATATCAAAACTATGAAGCATTTAGCATATGTAAAAACAAGAATTTAGTTACTTATTATGTTTTCACAAGGAACGGGATAATCAAAAACTTGTAAAACTAAATTTCTCATTATTGAATTTTTTCGAAAAACGATAATAATTTATGCCAGGTAAAACTGTTTACTTCGTGGCCTGAGAGTCACAAAATATTCCAAAAATTACCATTTTAAATTCAAAAAATATGCCATTTTACTTATCAAGTGATAAACTGTAAACCCGCATCAGACAAGGGATAGGAGAGTTATGTGCCGAAAAATGAGATTTAAAATCTTTAAAATTGCTTATCGTTGATTTCGATCTTTTTCATTGGTATTATTTTCCCTGTTGAAAAAATCAAATAAATATAAATGCAAAATTAAAGAGATTGTTGGGGGTATTGATATATGACTAAAAATAATTTACAAAATAAGAACATTGAAAGTGAACAACAACACTTCGGACTTCGGAAGTTGAGTGTAGGGGTTGCTTCTGTTTTACTTTCTACTACTATCTTCTTCGGAGTAAACGCTGCCGTTTCTTCAGTAAGCAATGTTGTTAACGCGGATGTAGTTGTTGATAAGAGCAGTGATCCGATGAGTGTGATGACGGCTAATCAGTTTGGTCTCGATAGCAATGTTTCTTCATTTTCTTACCTTGGCCACTCAACTACTAAAAACGACAATGGTCAAACTCAAGACGTTTATAAGTTTGTCGACCACAATGACAACATTTCTAATGATCGTATCTTCAAGATTTACGGTATCCAAGGTCTTGACTCAGGTAAACTTACCATCACTTACCAACCATCAAATAAAAATGGAATTCCACTTTCTGGAAGTAAGTCAACTACAGCCGGGTTTAACGCAGGTAAGACCGCTCAAAACGTAGGAAATGAAATTCCTGTTAGACTTAAGGAATCAGACCTTGGTTGGACCCACGACATTCTTGTTACTGTTTCCATGACTCGTGCACAAGAACAAAACCCAGCCATAATTGGTGGAATCGCCGGTGCTTCTAACCGTAGTACTGCGACCGCATTTGACCTTTCTAATGCTGTAAAGGTCGCCTCACCAAAGGCACATACTACATATAGTCCAGATACTCGAGTAGAAATCGATAATCGGACTGACGCCGAAAAGACTGATCCAAAGGTACCAGAAAAGACTGGTGTTGATGATGTTAAGCATTTAACTGATACTGAAAAGGACCAAGTTAAGCAAAAGGTTGAAGAAGCTAACAAGGGTAACTTCCCAGAAGGCACTACCGTAACTGTTGCAGATGATGGTACTGCTACTATTAGTTATCCAGACAAGTCAACTGATACTATTCCTGGTGGTCAATTAGTTCAACAAAAGACTGACGCTGACAAGATCGACCCTAAGGTACCAGAAAAGACTGGTGTTGAAGATACTCAACACTTAACTGATGCTGAAAAGGACCAAGTTAAGCAAAAGGTTGAAGAAGCTAACAAGGGTAACTTCCC
>JAUMUE010000022.1:0-3774 GCA_030530845.1 Limosilactobacillus sp. | reverse complement strand
CTGAAAAGGACCAAGTTAAGCAAAAGGTTGAAGAAGCTAACAAGGGTAACTTCCCAGAAGGTACTACTGTAACTATTGGTGATGATGGTACTGCTACTATTACTTATCCAGATGGTTCAAAGGATACTATTCCTGGTGGCCAATTAGTTCAACAAAAGACTGACAACAAGACTACTATTGCTGATACTGATGGTAAGAATGCTGAAATTTGGCAACAACAATACTACCAAGGTCAAAAGGTTGATCCTTTGACAGTTAATGATATTGTTCCAGGTACTGTAGACATCACCAAGGTTGCTGATGTTAAGTGGGATGTACTTCCTGATACTAACCGTGCACTTCAAGTTATTCCACCATACGATGATGCAAGTGCAATCATTACGTTCACTGATGGTTCAACTAAGAAGGTTAATGTAGAATACACGGTTTACTTTAATAACCAAGAAGATCGTGACAATGAAAAGCCATCTGATGGTTCAAAGATTACTGACAAGGTAACGCCTGTTGTACCTGAAAAGACTGGTGTTAAGGATGTTAAGAAGTTGACTCAAAGCGAAAAGGACGAAGTAGCTGAAAAGATCCGTAAGGCAAACGATGTTGTTATTCCTTACGATACAGATATCACTATTGCTGATGATGGTACTGCTACTTTGACTTACTCAGACAAGTCAACTGACACTATTCCTGGTGATCAATTAGTTTACCAACTGGACAACTCCAGCGATAATAACAAGGGTGATAACACCGGCAACCAAGGTGGTAACAACTCTGGTGACAACAAGGGTGATAATACCGGTAACCAAGGTGGTAACAACTCTGGTGATAACAAGGGTGATAATACCGGTAACCAAGGTGGTAACAACTCTGGTGACAACAAGGGTGGCAACACTCAAAACGATGCTGAAAAGATTACTCCAAATGTTCCAGCTAAGACTGGTGTAGCTGACACTACTAAGTTGACCGACGCTGAAAAGGCAGAAGTTGCGCAAAAGGTAGAAGAAGCTAACAAGGATAACTTCCCTGCAGGCACTACTGTAACTGTTGCTAATGATGGTACTGCTACTATCAACTACCCAGATGGCTCAAAGGACACTATTTTTGGTGACCAATTAGTTTACCAACTGGACAACTCCAGTGATAATAACGGCAAGGGTGGTAACAACTCTGGTGACCAAGGCAACCAAGGTGGCAGTAACTCTGGCGATCAAGGCAACCAAGGCGGCAACAACTCTGGCGATCAAGGTAACCAAGGTTCAAACACAGGTAACAATGCCGGTAACGATCAAACTGATGCCGACAAGATTACTCCAAGTGTTCCAGGTAAGACTGGTGTAAACGATCCAGAACACCTTACTGACGCTGAAAAGGGTGAAGTTGCTCAACAAATTGAAGATGCTAACAAGGATAACTTCCCTGCAGGCACTACTGTAACTGTTGCTGATGACGGTACTGCAACTATCACTTACCCAGATGGTTCTGTTGACACTATTCCTGGTGGCGAATTGGTTTACCAAAACGCTGATGCTAACAATGCTAACGGTCAATCAGGTGCTTCTAACGGTGCTGCGGTAGCTACAATTGCAAACACTTCTGCTGACAAGAACGCCAACAAGAAGTCAAATGCTGACAGCAAGAAGTTGCCACAAACTGGTAACGATGGTTCTGAATTGACTGTACTTGGCTCAATGATGGCTATGGCTACATTGGCATTCGGTGCTATCAAGAAGCGTAAGAACTAATACTTAAAAAGTATAAATCTTCATAAATACTCCCATATAACATGAAAAAGACTTAGGATTTTTCCTAAGTCTTTTTTGCGTTTTCCATTAAATGAAATTAAGGATTTTACGATTTTGAATTTAGGAATATTTGGAATATTTCAAAAATAAGTGTCTATTAAGTCTATAACTCAAAGTATAATTCACAAAGTATTTTTCCCTTTGTTAATACTAAATAATTGGTCAATAATCATAAATAATTACCGTATTTGTCCTACTTGATTTGTGAATAAATTTTGAATCGAGGTAGGGTAAAACGCTGTATATATGAACCTTCCAGGGCTGGTTTATGAACGAAATGTGAAATGTCTGGTAATAAGCAATGAACACCCACATATAAATAAAAATATATGCTAGGGTATAAAAGTCTTAAAAAAGATCACCCATTTTTTCACAAACTTTTATTTTAATTGGAGGGTTAAATGGTGATAAACAAAAATAACAAAACTTACAATTCAGAAAAGCAAAAGCAGCACTTTGGTTTACGTAAATTAAGTGTCGGTGTTGCATCAGTTCTTTTATCTACAACTTTTATTTTCGGAGTTAACGCGACTGTTTCCGCTGATACTGTTGTGGATCAAAGTTCTAATCCATCGTCTTTAATGACTGCGAGTCTGTACGGACTAGATAGTCACATTTCAACGTTTAGCTACCTCGGCCACACAACTACTACTAATTCAGATGGTCAAATTCAAGATGTTTACCAATTCGTTGATAGTAACGAATATGTTAACGTGCAACGTGTATTGAAGATCTACAACATCCAAGGTTTGGATACCTCTAAGATCAACATTACATACCAAGCATCTGATGCAAGTGGTAACCCAACTTCAGGTAGTAGTGTAGTTCAAACGCAATGGTGGGGTAACACTAACGCCATTCCAGAAACGCACTCAATTCAATCAAAAATTGATGAAAGTCAAACTGGTTACAGCAGAAATGTTTTGATCACGATCACAATGACTCGTTCAAACAACAGTAACCCAGCTCTCTTCACAGGGATCGTTGGTGTATCTAATCGATCAAGTCTCGGTGGTTTCGACTTATCAAACGCTGCTGTAAATGCTTCTGCTAAAGCAAAAACAACATACAGCCCAGATACTGCTACTGATATTAAGCAATCATCAACTGCAAATATCACGATCGCTCAACAAAGCTACAAGATGGGTGATAACCCAACTACGATTTCTACTGACCAAGCTAGCGGTACTGGTAGCGACAAGATTAAGTCAATCACTTACTCAAGCGCCCCAGATACTTCTGCTGAAACCTCAACAGCTAAGACTGCAAAGGCAACCGTAACTTTCAATGATGGATCAACTACCACTGTTGACGTACCATATATTGTAACTAGCATTGCAAGTACTGATGGGAAGGATGCAACTATTAACAGTCAGAGTTACTCAAAGAACGGCAATGTGGCTGATTTGACTTCTTCTGATGTTACTGGCGTTGACAGTAGCACTGTTTCAAAGGTTGAATGGGAAACAGAACCAAACACTAACCAAGATGCTGGTACCTACTCAGATGCAACAGCGAAGATCACTTTCACTGACGGTTCTACTAAAGAAGTAACTGTTAATTACACGATTACTGAATCAGACGCCGACAAGGTTACTCCAAACGTCCCAGCTAAGACTGAAGTTAGTGATACAACCAACTTAACTGATGATGAAAAGTCAGATGTTGCTCAAAAGGTTGAAGATGCCAACAAGGACAACTTCCCAGAAGGCACTACTGTGACTGTTGGAAACGATGGTACTGCAACCATCACTTACCCAGATGGCACTACTGATACCATCCCAGGTACTGACCTTGTAAGCCAAAAGTCAGACGCCGACAAGGTTACTCCAAACGTCCCAGCTAAGACTGAAGTTAGTGATACAACTAACCTGACTGATGACGAAAAGTCAGAAGTAGCTCAAAAGGTTGAAGATGCCAACAAGGATAACTTCCCAGAAGGCACTACTGTAACTGTTGGCAACGACGGTACTGC
>JAUMUE010000021.1 GCA_030530845.1 Limosilactobacillus sp. | reverse complement strand
CATTTTGGAGGTAGCTATAACTCTTCACCAATACGATTTGACAAAGAGCCAAAAAGGCCCGCTAGACGTGCTAGCAAGCCTTTTGATTATTCTTCTTCGACCTTTACGATAAACAGGTTTTGCCCGTAGTTTGAAAGGTTTTCGATATTTTGAAATAGCAGTAAAATCCAGCCAAACGCGAGCCCAAATTCGAGGAGCTCAAACGCGGTCAGGGACAGGTAACTAGTGAGTTTGAACACAATATACTCCAAGCCCATCACTACCCCGATAGTGTATGAAATGGTCAAAAATTGCTTAGTGACCCGCGGCAGGATCCATTTAACCGCCCCAATCAGGATTAAGATAATGTAGACAAGCCACATCGAAATCCGGTCGTGGAGAACGTGGTATTGCGGATCGTTGGGAAAAATTCCAATGGCTGCCACGCACGCGGAAAGTCCGTAGAGCAGGATCCGCAGTGCAAGAACCCGTTTTCTGCGGTAGCGCTTGTGGAGGTTAACGAACAGGTAGTCAACCAAGGTAGCCATTAAGATCCCCGAGAAGATCAGAGTGATGTTGAACTGGAAACTGGCCGTGTTCTTCGCAGTACCGAGGAAACTGAAATTGTGACGCCACCAATCACGACTAGAATTAGTCAAGATTGAGAAGAGCATTCCACCGATAATCATGATCGTCAGCAGGTTCGTGATCACGTTGGTTGTGAGCGTCATTGCCAGGTTGATCATGATGTAATTGACCGCAGAGACGACCATGAATATCATCACGGATGACGTGTAGATATCAAAGCTGGCGTCCTTAAACATCTCCCCTAACAGCCAAAACGCCGCGTAGAAGGAGAAGACGAGGATCATTCCAGTTGAGATCACGATCGTCGGAATGTTTCGCCAATACATATCCTTGATTGGCCCAGTGCGGTGGGTCTTAGTCCAAATTGCAGCAATCAGAAAGATCAACAAGCCGCAGACGGTTCCCAACAAGGTTGACGCGTTGGCGATCGAATTGTTGCGTCCGTTCAACGCTACCTGGGTAATCGACTGGTGTTTCCAATAAATCATAAACATCACAGTCGTTAATATCGCTGGAATAATGTAGGACAGGATGTGAATCTGAGGCAACTGTTCAATCGCGTTTGTCGGACGGATGGTGAATTGCTTGTGAGTCAAGTTGAGGACAAGCTCTTCGTCTTCTTCAATCCCTGCCTCCTTGAGTGCCGAAGCTGGAATTTCAATTTTATACTTATTTGCCAACTTATTCCCTCTTTCAGAGTAAAAGGACCATGACGATCATGCCATGGCCCTTTATTTATTTTTCAACAAGTTAGTTTAGTTGTCTTCTTCCTTCAATTGGGCTTCGAGGTCCTTGATGGAGTAAGCAGCAACGCTAACTTCTTTTGGCTTAATGTTGCGGTAAGTGCCCATACCAGTACCGGCTGGGATGATCTTACCAATGATAACATTTTCCTTAAGACCAACAAGTGGATCGTTCTTTCCACGGATGGCTGCATCGGTCAAGACACGAGTAGTTTCTTGGAATGAAGCAGCGGAAAGGAAACTGTTGGTTTCAAGAGCAGCCTTAGTGATACCAAGGATAACTGGACGAGCGGTAGCAGGAACACCACCAGCGTAAAGAGTATCCTTGTTAGCATCACGGAATTGGCTAATGTCCAGGAGTTGACCAGGAAGAAGATCAGTGTCACCTGGATCCATAATCCGCATCTTCCGTAACATTTGACGAATCATGATTTCAACGTGCTTATCGAGCAAGTCGATACCCTGCATACGGTAAACACCTTGAACTTGTGAAAGCAAGTATGTTTCGGTTGAAAGAACATCGCGAACTTGGATCAATTCCTTTGGATCAATTGAACCATCGTTAAGTGCTGTACCACGGTGGATAAAGTCACCTTCAGCTACACGCATACGTGCAGTGATTGGCAATGTGTAAGTACGGGTATCAGTTTCACCCTTAACAGTAACTTCCTTAGTACGTTCTGCTGGGTTTTCTTCGATTGATTCAACTTCACCAGTAACTTCAGTAATCGTAGCACGACCCTTAGGATTACGTGCTTCCACGATTTCTTGCACACGAGGAAGACCTTGAGTGATATCGTCGTTACCGGCAACACCACCAGTGTGGAAGTTACGAAGAGTAAGTTGAGTACCCGGTTCACCGATTGATTGAGCGGCAACAGTACCAACAGCTTCACCGGCTTCTACACGGTCACCGGTTGCGGCGTTACGACCGTAGCAACGTTCACAAACACCGTGTTCAGTGTTACAAGTGAATGCGGAACGGATAGTAACCTTCTTAACACCGGCGTCAACAATCTTTTGTGCCATGTCTTCGTCAACGAGGACATTCTTGTCACAAATCTTTTCGCCAGTTTCAGGGTCAAAGACAGACTTCATTGTGTAACGACCCATGATACGGTCATACAATGGTTCGATCATTTCGTTACCGTTAGTAATAGCAGTAACATCAAGACCACGGTCGGTACCACAGTCCTTTTCACGAACAACAACGTCTTGAGCCACATCAACCAGACGACGAGTTAAGTAACCTGAGTTGGCAGTCTTCAAGGCAGTATCAGTCATACCCTTACGAGCACCGTGTGATGATAAGAACATTTCCAGAACTGAAAGACCTTCATAGAAGTTAGAAAGGACAGGCAATTCCATGATCTTACCGTTTGGAGAAGCCATCAAACCACGCATACCGGCAAGTTGGGTAAAGTTAGAGATGTTACCACGGGCACCGGAGTCAGACATCATGTTGATTGGGTTGTGGATGTCCATGTGTTCGATCAGCTTGTTTTGTACTTCATCCTTGGCATCGTTCCAAGCACCGATAACACGTTCGTACCGTTCGTCATCAGTGATCAAACCACGACGGAATTGCTTAGTAATCAATGAAACTTGCTTACGAGCACGTTGGATGATTTCTGGCTTTTCAGGTAAATCGTGGATATCGGACATGGCAGTAGTCAAACCAGAGATGGTTGATTCGTAGTAACCAAGGTCCTTCAAACGGTCAAGGAATTGGGAAGTCTTAGTAACCTTGTATTGCTTGTAAACTTCGGCAACAAGGTCAGATAAGAAGCCCTTCTTGAATGGTGGAACCAGTGGTGCATTTTCTAAGTATTCGTGGATGTCTTGACCAGGTTCAAGGAAGTACTTGTCGTCAACACCATTGTGAATATTAGCATCAGTTGGTTCGTTTACGTAGGTAAAGTCAGCTGGAGTGATCCGGTTGAAGAGGAGCTTACCAACTGAAGTAACCATAATCTTGTTACGTTGTTCATCGGTAAATGGCTTTTCAGAAAGTGATGCAACTTCGACACCGACACGAGTTTGAAGTGCTACATAACCGTTCTTGTATGCCATTTCGGCTTCATCGGTGTTCTTGAAGATCATACCTTCACCTTCACGACCCTTATCTTCAGTGGTCATGTAGTAGTTACCGATAACCATATCCTGTGATGGAGCCACGATAGGTTCACCGTCACGAGGACTCAAAATGTGGTGAGCGGCAAGCATCAGCAGACGTGCTTCAGCTTGTGCTTCGTCAGACAATGGTACGTGGATGGCCATTTGATCACCGTCGAAATCGGCGTTGTAGGCTGAACATACCAGTGGGTGAAGACGCATTGACTTACCAGAAACCAGGATTGGTTCGAAGGCTTGGATACCAAGACGGTGCAAGGTAGGTGCCCGGTTAAGCAATACTGGGTGTTCTTTAATTACGTCTTCCAATACGTCAAAGACATCATCGTCATGACGGTCGATCTTACGCTTAGCAGCCTTAACGTTAGCTGACATACCGCGCTTAACCAGTTCGTGCATGATGAATGGCTTGAACAATTCAAGAGCCATTGGAACTGGCAGACCCATTTGGTTCATCTTGAGTGATGGACCAACATCGATAACGGAACGACCAGAGTAGTCGACACGCTTACCGAGCAAGTTTTGACGGAAACGACCTTGCTTACCCTTAAGAAGGTGTGACAAGGACTTCAGTGGACGGTTACCAGGACCGGCAACAGGACGACCGCGACGACCGTTATCGATCAGTGCGTCAACGGCTTCTTGTAACATCCGCTTTTCGTTTTGAACGATGATACCAGGTGCTTGCAACTTCAACAGACGCTTAAGACGGTTGTTACGGTTGATAACACGACGGTAAAGGTCGTTCAAATCAGAGGTAGCGAAACGGCCACCTTCAAGTTGTACCATTGGACGCAAGTCAGGTGGCATAACTGGAATAACATCCATAACCATCCATTCTGGCTTGTTACCAGACTTGAAGAATGCTTCCAAAATGTCCAAACGACGGATAGCACGGGTACGCTTTTGACCAGTAGCTTCCTTCAATTCGGCCTTTAATTCAGCAGTTTCCTTTTCCAAGTCAACGTCGGCAAGAAGCTTCTTAATAGCGTCAGCACCCATTTCAGCAGTGAAACGGTCACCGAATTCAGCCTTCTTGTCACGGTATTCTGCTTCTGAGAGCAATTGCTTCTTTTCAAGTGGAGTGTCACCTGGGTCAAGAACAACGTACGAAGCGAAGTAGATGACTTCTTCAAGTGAACGTGGGCTCATATCAAGAGCTAAGCCCATCCGACTTGGGATACCCTTAAAGTACCAAATGTGTGAAACGGGAGCGGCCAATTCAATGTGACCCATCCGTTCACGACGAACTTTAGAACTAGTGACTTCAACACCACAGCGGTCAC
Source organism: Limosilactobacillus sp. (assembly GCA_030530845.1). Taxonomy (GTDB): domain Bacteria; phylum Bacillota; class Bacilli; order Lactobacillales; family Lactobacillaceae; genus Limosilactobacillus. Next base: position 27,419 of record JAUMUE010000021.1, on the reverse strand, counting down.
AGACACGACCCTTGTAGCGAACACGCTTGTACTTACCACAAGCACATTCGTAGTCCTTAGTTGGCCCAAAGATTCGTTCATCAAACAGACCTTGCTTTTCTGGCTTCAATGTCCGGTAGTTGATGGTTTCAGGCTTCTTTACTTCACCGTATGACCAACTACGGATCTTATCTGGAGATGCCAGACCGATCTGCATGCTTTCAAATTTATTGACATCAATCAAAGGATGATCCTCCTTATTTCCTAATGCTTGAGCGAAGAACTAAAAATACTTATTAATTATCTTCCGTGGTTGAAGATTGTGTTGTTTGTTCAACATCACTAGCTTCTGGGTTGTGTTGTGCAGCGTACTTAGCAAGTGCATCAACGCTAACAACTTCAGAGTCATCTTCATCCATGTTCTTTAATTGAACTTCTTCTTGGTTGCCATCGAGAACCTTCATATCCAAACCAAGTGCTTGTAATTCCTTAACCAGAACACGGAATGATTCTGGAACACCAGGCTTAGGAATTGATTCACCATTGATGATGGCGTCGTAAGTCCGTACACGACCAACAGTATCATCTGACTTGTAAGTAAGGATTTCTTGAAGGGTGTATGCAGCACCGTAAGCTTCAAGAGCCCAAACTTCCATTTCACCGAAACGCTGACCACCGAATTGAGCCTTACCACCAAGAGGTTGTTGAGTAACCAGTGAGTAAGGACCAGTGGAACGTGCGTGGATCTTATCGTCAACCATGTGGGCTAACTTAAGGTAGTGCATTGAACCAACGGCAATCCGGTTTTCGAATGGTTCACCAGTACGACCGTCGTAAAGAATTGTCTTACCATCTTCTGGGAAACCAGATTCACGAACAGCATCCCAAACGTCCTTATCAGTGGCACCATCAAATACTGGAGTAGCCATGTGAATACCAAGACGCTTAGCAGCCATACCAAGGTGCAATTCAAGCAGCTGACCAATGTTCATACGACTAGGCACACCCATCGGACTCAACATGATGTCGATTGGAGTACCATCTGGCATGTATGGCATATCTTCTTCAGGAACAACGATAGAAACAGTACCCTTGTTACCGTGACGACCTGACATCTTGTCACCAACTTGGATCTTACGCTTTTGAGCGATGTAAACACGTACCATGGTGTTAACACCAGGTGCAAGTTCATCCCCGTTTTCACGAGTGAAGACCTTAACATCTTGAACGATACCGCCACCACCGTGAGGAACACGGAGAGAAGTATCACGAACTTCACGTGACTTTTCACCAAAGATAGCGTGAAGCAGACGTTCTTCGGCAGAAAGATCAGTCATACCCTTTGGAGTAACCTTACCTACCAGGATGTCACCATCATTAACTTCGGCACCGACACGAACAACACCGTCTTCATCGAGGTCCTTAAGTGCGTCGTCACCAACGTTTGGAATTTCCCGAGTCATTTCTTCAGGTCCAAGCTTAGTTTCACGAGCTTCGGATTCGTATGATTCGATGTGAATTGAAGTGTAGACGTCATCCTTAACAAGGCGTTCATTGATGGCGATGGCATCTTCGAAGTTGTAACCTTGCCAAGTCATGAAGGCGATCAGTGGGTTTTGACCAAGAGCCAATTCCCCTTCTTCCATTGATGGACCGTCAGCCAATACATCATCAGCATCGATGTGTTCACCGAGCTTAACGATTGGACGTTGGTTGTAGTTCTTACCACCGTTTGAACGACGGAACTTCATCAACTTGTAAGTGTCCAACGTGCCGTCTTCTTCACGAACACGAATTTCACGAGCGTCAACGTATTCAACAGTACCAGGCTTCTTAGCAATCAAAGCAACACCTGAATCGTGAGCAGCCTTGTAATCAATACCAGTACTTACCAATGGAGCGTGTGGGTTGATCAAAGGAACCGCTTGACGTTGCATGTTGGCACCCATCAAGGCACGGTTGGAGTCATCGTTTTCAAGGAAAGGAATACATGCTGAAGCGACAGAAACTACTTGCTTAGGAGAAACGTCCATGTAGTCAACGTTTTCTACGCTAGTTTCAACAGATTCATCCTTGTCACGAGCCATAACTTGGTCATCAACAAAGGCACCGTCTTCAGTAAGTGGAGAGTTTGCCTGTGCAATCACAAAGTTATCTTCTTCGTCGGCAGTAAGGTAATCGATCTTTTCGGTAACCTTGTGAGTCTTCCATGAAACACGACGGTATGGAGTTTCAACAAAACCATACTTGTTAACACGTGCGTATGAGGAAAGACTGTTGATCAGACCGATGTTAGGACCTTCTGGAGTTTCGATTGGGCACATACGGCCGTAGTGAGTATAGTGAACGTCACGAACTTCATATCCGGCACGGTCACGAGTCAAACCACCAGGACCAAGGGCTGAAAGACGACGCTTGTGGGTCAATTCACCCAGTGGGTTGGTTTGGTCCATGAACTGTGAAAGTTGTGAGGAACCAAAGAATTCCTTGATTGAAGCAACAACTGGACGGATGTTGATCAATTGTTGTGGAGTCACAGTATCTGGATCTTGAATTGACATACGTTCACGAACAACACGTTCCATACGAGCAAGACCGATCCGGAATTGGTTTTGAAGTAATTCACCAACAGAACGGATACGACGGTTACCCAAGTGGTCGATGTCATCTGTGGAGCCGATACCTTCTTGCAAGTTGAAGAAGTAGTTCAATGATGCAAGGATATCAGCGGTTTGGATGTGCTTGTATTCCAATGAGATGTGGCCGTTACCAATGATAGGAACAACGCGTTCTGGATCTTCCTTGGAGTATACAAGAATCTTTTGAAGCTTAACTGGTTCAGTGACAACAGCTTCGTCAGATGGAGTGTAAGTAACCATCTTGAAGTCGTCACGATCCAAGTAAGGTTCTAACTTCTTAAGAGCTTCCTTGTCGATAGTGTCACCCTTTTGAGCCAGAACTTCACCAGTATCTGGATCAGCAAGAGTTTCGGCAAGGGTTTGACCCAGGAGACGGTACTTGAGCATAAGCTTCTTGTCAGTCTTGTAACGACCAACTGGAGCCATGTCGTAACGCTTTGGATCAAAGAAACGAGCTGTCAGCAAGTTACGAGCTGAGTCAGCGGTCTTTGGTTCACCTGGACGGAGACGTTCGTAAATGTCCTTTAATGATTCTTCAACACGTGAATCTTCGGCATTCTTGTGAACATCCTTGTCTAAGGTCAATGAAAGAGTTTCGCTTTCGTTACCAAACATTTCAACGATTTCGTCATCAGAACCGAAACCGAGGGCACGAATTAATTCAGTCATTGGCAGCTTACGAGTACGGTCGATGCGAACGTATGAAATGTTCTTTGCATCAGTTTCGTATTCAAGCCATGCACCACGGTTTGGAATAAACGTAGCGCCGAAGCTTGGCCGACCATTCTTACCGTCTTCTTCGCTGTAGTAGACACCAGGAGAACGCACTAATTGAGAAACAATAACACGTTCGGCACCGTTGATAATGAAGGTACCTTGATCAGTCATCAATGGGAAATCACCAAAGAAGACGTCTTGTGACTTGATTTCACCAGTTTCGTGGTTTGTTAAACGCAAAGTAACGTGAAGTGGTGCTGAGTAATTAGCATCGTGTTCACGTGCTTCAGCAACAGTGTACTTAGGTTCTAAAAGTTGATAATCAACGAATTCCAAAGAAAGCTTACCTTGAAAATCATCAATTGGCATAATGTCATCAAACATTTCCCGAAGACCTTTATCCATGAACCAATTGTAAGAATCGGTTTGGATTTCAATTAAGTTAGGCAACTCGAGAACTTCTTTGATTCGGGAGTAACTACGACGGGTACGGTGCTTACCGCTTTTAATTAAATGTCCGGCCAAACTGTTCACCTCTCTAATTTGTTGGGTGAGCTCATTTAAATGTTACATTTTGATTACAAATGGTCCAAAATCCAACTTTTGAGCAAAAAAAATCCAAAAACAGCCTGGAAACTGTCTTTGGTTTTATTGCAGAACGCGATGGACAATAGATCACCGCATTCAAATGAACTCACAATTACATACTATTATAGTATATGAATAATGGCTTAGATTGTCAATAGAAAAGCTGTAGGAATTAACGCTTAACAAGTCCGTACAAGATGCAATTTAAAATCAGTCTGTCACGTTGTTCGTCAGTGATGGATAATCCACCAATGTTTTGGTGAACACCGAAGATTGGACGAAGGCTGGAAAGAAAGACTTCTGCAGCTTCGACTGGCAACAAGTCAGAGCGCATGTCCACAAGGTTTTGAGAGAAAAATTCTCCCAGTGGATCAAGGTAGTACATCTTAAAAAGCATGTCCAGCTTCACAGCGTTAGCCTTTTGCATTTCTGCAATCGCTTCGTTGTACAGTTCGTAAATTGATGCTGGACGTGGGTGCTTCAGGGCAGTTACGATTTCCATCAATTGGCCTTCAGCATCCAACTTGTGATTACGCAATGTCTTGTTCAAGTCTTTGCGGAAATTTGAACCAAGGTTTTGAACTACTCCAAGGAAAATTTCTTCTTTATCAGCGAAGTAGTGGTACAAAGCTGGCTGGGTAATTCCCACTTCCTTAGACACATCCCGGGTAGAAACGTTGGCGTAACCGCGACGCAAGAAGAGTCTTGTACCCCCTTTGACAATCGCTTTACGTGTCTTTTCATTTTTATCCGTCCTGGTATTGGAAATAGCCATAATTCTCCTCCTAAATAAAACTAGAATCAATTATAAAACTTTGATTCATTACTAGACAACCGTTTTTACACAAAAAGCACTGAATACCTTGCCACACGTAAGACATTCAGTTGCTTTTATCTACTTATTTGTAATTAATCTATCTTCTTTACGACTAGCGCCTTTAACCTTGATTGTGATCTTTCCTTGGGTCGCACCGACAGTGACAGAATCACCGGATTTGAGTGAACCGTCAATCAGGGCGATACTGAGGCGATCTTCGACTTCAGTTTGCAATGCACGACGGAGTGGACGCGCACCGTATTCTGGGTCGTAACCTGCCTTGGCGATTGCATCGATAGCAGCCGCTGTAACCTTCAAGTTGATATCTTGTTCGGCAACTCGGTCTTCTAATTCGTTAGCCATCAACTTAACAATTTCGTGCAATTCTTGCTTGTTAAGTGAGTGGAAGATAATGTTTTCATCGATCCGGTTGAGGAATTCAGGCCGGAAGTGTAGTTTGAGTTGGTCGCGGATGGTCTTAGCCATTGCGTCGTAGTCCTGTGACAGGTCCTTGGCGCCAAAACCTACTTCCTTTTCATCCTTAAGCGTCGTGGCACCGAGGTTAGAAGTCATGATGATGATGGTGTTGCGGAAATCAATTCGGCGACCCTTCGCATCAGTCAAGTAACCATCGTCGAGAACTTGCAGCAACAAGTTGAAGACGTCTGGGTGTGCCTTTTCAGCTTCGTCAAAGAGAACGACTGAGTATGGATGTTGACGAACTTTTTCGGTCAATTGACCACCTTCGTCGTAACCCACGTAACCAGGTGCAGCACCGACTAAACGGCTCGTGCTGTACTTTTCCATGTACTCAGACATGTCAATCCGGATCATGTTGTCTTCGGAACCAAACATAGCTTCAGCTAATGCCTTGGCTAATTCAGTCTTACCGACACCGGTTGGACCGAGGAACATGAATGAACCGATTGGACGATCTGGGTTCTTCAATCCACTGCGAGCACGGCGAATGGCCTTAGCAACTGCATCAACCGCTTCATTTTGGCCAATGACACGTTCATGTAATAACTTCTCGAGGTTCACAAGCCGGTCACTTTCAGACTTGTTCAGTTGGGTTATTGGAATTCCAGTCCAGTCAGAAACTACTTGAGCGATGTCTTCACACTTAACCTTGTTGCGGTATTCAGGCTTCTTTTCGACGTAACCACTATTATTCATTTCTTCCAACTTCTTTTCAAGCTTAGCCGCCTTCACACGGTAGGTTTCAGCCTCTTCAAAGTTACCTTCGAACGCTTTTTCATTCATCATCTGCTTGTTGTGATGGTATTCTTCTTCGATCGTTGGCTTGCGGTTGCCATCCCCGGCATAGTTGATCCGGACACTGGCAGCTGCTTCATCCATCAGGTCAACCGCCTTATCAGGAAGGAAGCGATCAGAAATGTAGCGGTCAGATAGCTTTACGGCTTGTTCGAGCGCTTCGTCAGTGATCTGAACTTTGTGGTGCGCTTCGTACTTAGGACGCAAACCTTCAAGGATCTTCAACGTGTCCTCGTCAGTTGGTTCGTCAACTTGGACAGTCGCAAACCGGCGTTCCAAAGCTGCGTCGGATTCCACGTATTGTTGGTATTCGTCAATGGTAGTGGCACCGATTGTTTGCAGTTGGCCCCGAGCTAAAGCAGGCTTCAAGATATTGGATGCATCAATTGCCCCTTCTGCCCCGCCGGCACCGATCATCGTGTGCAATTCATCGATGAATAAGATGACATTCTTGTCGGCTTGAATTTCTTCAATGACCTTCTTGAGGCGGTTTTCGAATTCACCACGATACTTGGTTCCCGCAACGAGTGATCCCATATCCAGGGCCATCACGCGCTTGTTGCTCATATCTTCAGGAACTTCCTTCTTGACGATCATTTGGGCAAGGCCTTCAACGATCGCAGTCTTACCAACACCGGGTTCACCGATCAAAACAGGGTTGTTCTTGGTCCGGCGTGAAAGAATTTGAATTGTCCGCTTGATTTCTTTGTCACGGCCAATCACTGGGTCGAGCTCACCTCGGCGGGCTAATTCAGTCATATCCGTAGCAAGGTTATCCAAGGTTTGTGTACCACCTTGTTCGCCAGCATCACCCTTACCAAGACGATCTTGCATGCGGTCACGACGCAATTGGGCTTCGGAAACACCCATGCGCCGAAGAGTCACCTTGCGAACACGTGCGATATCAACGTCTAATGCATTCAAAATCCGGGTAGACAGAATCGTGCTATCTGCCAGCAGTGCAAGCAAGATGTGTTCTGTACCGACCTTCATTGAGTGTGTACGCCGTGCTTCCACAGACGCGTTTTCCAAAATTTGTTGCGCCTTTGGTGAGTATGGAAGGTAAGTGACGTTTTGTGGGTTTTGCAAGGTACCGTAACCCACCAACGCTTCGATTTCTTCACGGATGTCGTCGCAAGAAACCGTAAATTGCTCCAGAACCTTCGCAGCGATGCTATCATCGTCCAAGGTCATAGCGAGGAGGATGTGCTCTGTCCCCACAGCTTGGTGTCTGAAGTATTTTGCTTGTTCATATGCCAGTTCTAAGATGTGCTTAGCGCTGGGTGTAAACATGTTATCCATAAGCATCCGTCCCTTCTAGCTCTCGTACCGTAACCGATTCAGCAGTGAAATCAACACACGTGCTCTGAGCCGTTCCTCAATCTCTTTACTACCGATTCCCAGTGTCTGCTTGGAGAGGGCCGTCAACATCAAGTCCCCTTCACGCTGGGTAATCACTTTCTCATCATATAAAGTTTGAATAATTGCAAAAGCTTCACGCTCGCGAATTGAGTCACCAATTGTTTGGATTAATGAGTTTAACACGTCGACGTTATCAAGTAAATTAACTCGCTCAATTCGGATATATCCGCCCCCGCCACGTTTACTTTGAACCAGGTAGCCATTTTGAATTGTGAACCTAGTCTTAATTACGTAATTAATCTGAGATGGCACCACGTCAAAATGGTTTGCAATCTCAGAGCGGCGAATTTCGATCTGTGCGGAATCACCTATAATCTCTTTGAGGTAAGCTTCAATAATATCAGAAATGCTTTTGTTTTCCATATTTGAACCTCCCTGTCTGACTAATCTTGACCATAATTTTAACATAGATTCATGGCTTTGCCTATCAAACAGTTTAGGCTGAGGGAAATTTAAACAGAAAAAGGATCACGGAAACCGCAATCCTTTCTAGAGTCGATTAATTGTCAACTGGATTATTTTTCAAGCGAGAAATCAACAACGTTACGTCCAACAACCTTGTTATCCTTCAATTCTTGAATCATGTCGTTAATTTCTGAAAGCTTCCGGGTCTTGCAGATAGGGTGAACCTTACCTTCAGCACCGAATTGGAAACATTCAGCGAGGTCTTGACGAGTACCAACTAATGAACCAGCAACGATGATACCATCAAGAACAGTCTTAGCGATGTTGAGCTTCATGTCACCTTGTGGGAGGGCAACTGCAACTAACTTACCGTCTGGACGAAGTGAGTTAACTGCTTGGTCAAAGGCAGCAGCAGAAACGGCAGTAACAACTGCAGCGTGAACACCGCCAACCTTTTCTTGGATTTGTTCGTCAACGTTATTGTCGTGACGGTTGATGCAAATTTCAGCACCGTTTTCCTTAGCAGCTGCGAGCTTGTCAGGGTTACCATCAACGGCGATAACGTGAGCACCGAAGACGTTGTGGGCAAATTGGATACCGAGGTTACCAAGACCACCAGCACCAACGATTGATACCCATTGACCAGGCTTGATGTCAGCAACCTTCAAAGCCTTGTACATAGTAACACCGGCACAAGTCAATGAAGTAGCTTCAACAGGGTCAAGGCCTTCTGGAACCTTAACAGCGTAGTCAGCTGGAACGATGCATTGTTCAGCCATTGCACCATCAGCAGTGTAACCAGCGTTAAGAACGTTACGGCAAAGAGTTTCGCGGCCAGTTAAGCAGTATTCACAGTGGCCACAACCCTTGAAGAACCAAGCGATTGATACACGGTCGCCAACCTTCAAGCTAGTAACGCCAGGGGCAACCTTGCTTACACGACCCACACCTTCGTGGCCAATGATACGACCAGGTTTCTCACCAAAGTCACCAGCAGCACAGTGGAGGTCAGTGTGACAAAGACCACAGTATTCCATATCTACTAAAGCTTCACCTGGTTGAAGGTCACGAAGCTTAACATCTTTAACAGTAACGTATCCATCGACTGGATCATTGATAACAGCAGCTCTCATAGCTTAAGATCTCCTTTGTAATAAGCATGTTATATTTTTCACAATATCTATTATAGCAGAACTCTACTCGATTTAAAGCACAAGGTCAAAGTTTTGTAAAATTTAATCCTTTTCTTTTGTTGCTGTAATGCATCGTTTGCCGTATGGCGGTTGTATGGTGTTCACGGATTTAAAATTAAAAATCCGTTCATCTGGAAGTTTGATTCACAGAAAAACGGATAATTTGAGAAATAGGTCACAATTTATTCGAGATTATACAACATCCGGAGCGTTTTCTTATCTGTCTTGGTAATACCCGACCGGATGTTACGTGGGATCATGACGCTGTGCATGTACTCTGGTGCGTGAGCCAGTCCCAGGGCGTGACCGAGTTCGTGTTCAGCAACGTGGGTCCGAAAATCACGGTTAGCGTAGTCTAGATGAGCTGCATCGAGAGTCGACCGCGCCTGGATCAGCGCATGAGTATCGGGATTAAACTGTGTACTGGTCGATCCCAGTTGGGTAGTCGTATAGCCGCCTGTCGGTTGATTAAGGTTGGAGAGGTTCCCATCACGTGCGATAATATCCGCCTTATCCTCGTCCTTGGTCCAGCGAATATTCACTACCTTAGTCTTATTCCATCCCCGCACCGCTCCACGAAAGGCCTGCTGAATCGCGTGGTCGTCAGTATCCATGTAGATCTTGATTGTCCGCATCGGCCAGCGGTAGCCCTGTGTCGGCGTTGGTGTATTAGTCGGCAAATACAGGTGATGCTTGGCTGCCCGGACCGCTTGAGAAGATGTGCCGTCCGAAAAGACGATGTTACCACTAGTGTTATTCGAATCAAAAATTGATGGAGTGGTAATATCTGCCTTCGCCGTTGTAAATAAGGATGTCACCATGATGAATACGAAGAGCATCCTTATCCAGAACTTTTTCATTTCACAATCCCCCTTTCACGATATCTTGCCACTTTATGAATTAGCTGGCAAGGAAAATGAAAAAGCACCCGTTTCCGAGTGCTTTTTATTATATTTCGCTAATCGCTGTATTAGATGCGATTCGTCCAAAGGTAAAGATATCTGCAAGTGAGTTACCACCCAATCTGTTACCAGCGTGCAATCCACCAGCATTTTCACCAGCAGAATAAAGCCCAGCGATGACTTGTCCGTCCTTGTTCAATACATGGCACTTTGTATCGATTTTGAGACCACCCATCGTATGGTGAATAGCAGGTTTACGTGGTGTTGCGTAAAATGGTGCCACTTCACACTTGAGATGGAACGCAGTCTTTCCGAATTCAGGATCAAATCCTTGATCTACGTATGAATTATATTTCTTGACCGTCTCAACCAAGGTTTCATGATCCATTCCAGTCTTCTTAGCCAATTCCTCCAGAGAGTCAGCCCGATATAGAGTACCTGCTTTAACCTGTTTTTCAATTGATTCGTCACTGGTATTATATGCAGTCTCTTTAATCTTGCTATCGGCAATCAGATAAAAGAGTCCACCTTCCTTGATAGCAGCTTGCGCAAGAACGTCGCGTTCAGCAAATTCATTAACGAAGCGAGCACCTTTTTGATTCACCATTATGTAATTTTCTGGTGGCGTCTGCAATCCAGTGAAGAGTTCACCGGTCACCGGATCACTCACTGGCATCAACTGAATGAATCCCATCCCCGTCAAATCACTCCCAGCTTCCAATCCAAGTGAAATCCCATCCCCGGTAATAGCTGGGGAGTTGGTAGTTGGGATATCGTCAGCAATTTTCTTCCAGTAAGTGTTGTATTTTTGCACCATCTTGGTATTAGCACCAAAACCACCACAAGTTAAGATGACGCTCTTAGCGTGGATTGTAATCGTCGCATTGTGTTTCTTGCAGACTGCGCCGACCACCTTCCCGTCTTCAATCATCAGGTGTTGTGCATCAGTTTCAGTCATGATTTGAACTCCGTGATCCTTAAGGTAGTCACCAAGGACGTGGATAAACGCATATCCCATTGGCTCCACAGGCTTGTGTCCACGGCGCCACAAAGCACCAACCGGCATCGTTACTTCGTTTTCATCGAACTTAACGCCAAGTTCCTTAAGCCAGTTAACAGAATCGAGGCAGTTATTGACCAGCGTTTTGACCAGGTCATACTTACCATGGATTTCATTTCCGTTTAGGTCAGTTCGTTTTCCCCCGAGATAGGTTTGAAATTCGTGCAGAAGAACAGAATCAAAGAGATAGTCTGATCCAGAATCTAGATACTTTTGCACCTGTTCCTTCAGGAGTTCAAAATCATGACGATATTCAGGATCGATAGTCTCTTCGTCAGTTGCGATCAGTTCCTTCAATGCCTGTTTTTCACCCTTTAATGCTGGGAACTTCTTTTGCCATTCCGGTTCAGCTGCGTTCATTGGTCCACCAGCACGTGAGGTGTTACCTCCGATTTGTGGGAACTTTTCGACCACGATGACTTCCTTACCCTTTTGATACGTATTAGCCGCTGCAGCAAGTCCGGCTCCCCCAGCTCCAATCACCAAAACGTCAGTATCTAATTCTTGATCTTGCGTGTCTTGTTCTGTTGGCTTTGGACGGTTTAAAAATTCATTATTGTCCCCACCAGACATTTCAATTGCACTGGCCACACCATCAATAACCCCATGACTTGAGATAGTTGCACCTGAAACCGCGTCGACATTTAAGGTCTGGTATTCGACGATTTGTTGAGGAAGACGGTGGAAGACTTCATCAGCAACTCCTCGCGTTTCTCCTTTACTGTCGACTTCGATATTTTCGATACGGTTCTCAGATAAAGTGACCTCCATTGGCATGTAACTAGTACCATGCCCTTGCGCCTTTACGTTATACTTACCTGCTTTCATAATTAACCTCCTAAACCCCTCGCATTATTATTGTATACTTTTTCACAAAGATTGGGCAGGTAAATTTTTTTGCGCTAAAAAAGAAAAGACTCAATATCAGAGGATCGGAAATACAGGATTCGAACTTGCGACCTCTGCGCCCCGAACGCAGCGCTCTACCAAACTGAGCTAATTTCCGGTAAAGAAAAAGCGTGACAGATATTCATAAGAATAACTGTCACGCTTTAGCGATGCACCCAGAAGGAGTCGAACCTTCAACCTTCTGATTCGTAGTCAGACACTCTATCCAATTGCGCTATGGGTGCAAAAAAGCGGAAGACGGGATTCGAACCCGCGACCCCCACCATGGCAAGGTGATGTTCTACCACTGAACTACTTCCGCATAAGCTTAACTTGTATTAAGTTATCAACGATTACTAATATTATCTGATAAAGATTGTTTTGTCAACAACTTTTTCAAAAAATATCAGATGCGGATGAAGGGACTTGAACCCTTACATCATACGATACAAGATCCTAAATCTTGCGCGTCTGCCAATTCCGCCACATCCGCATATGGAGGATACAGGGCTCGAACCTGTGACCCTCTGCTTGTAAGGCAGATGCTCTCCCAACTGAGCTAATCCTCCAAAAAGCTGCTTAAATAAGTCAGCTCAAATAATATATCATCCATAGGGAAAATTGTCAAACCCTATTTCAAATTTAATTCAATTAATTTTTGATCAATCATTTCCAGGACCTGTTGTGCAGCCGCTGGATCCTCAACAAAATCGTACTTATCTCCGTCAATCAACATTTTAGGACTCTTGTCATAGTCTTCGTACCATTGACGGTAACGGTCGTTGAGATTCTTGTAGTAGTTGTACAGGGAAGGATCGTTAGCGATTTGTTCGAATTCACGACCCCGCTTCTTGATCCGCTTCAGCATCGTATCAAATGACACTTGGATGGTAATCAAAAGATTGGGCGCTTTTTGGTGTGGTTGGTCTGGCAATTCTTCCATCATGTTTCCGAGCAATGATGTGTAAATGTCAGATTCAGTCTGCGTAGAACGGCCCATGTCGGCATTCAACTTAAACATCAGAGCGTCTTCAAAAATTGACCGGTCCAAGACGTTCAAGTCGTCGTCAAATGAAGACTTGATTTGGTCAATCCGCTTGTTCATAAAGTAGATTTGCAACAAGAAACCGTACTTCTTCGGATCCTTGTAAAACAATGGCAGAATCTCGTTATCTTCAACAGATTCGTAAAAAGCCTTGCTGTGTAAGTGATCGGACAATAACTTGGTCAGACTGGTCTTCCCTGCCCCGATTGTTCCTGCTAAAGCAATCATATTTTCTCCCTTTCTTTTCTTAAAAAGTCACGAATTCCATTTTATCACAAAAAAAGAAATGATCACTCGGAAAAATGATCATTTCTAATTGAATTATCCTTCGTACTTTTCACCACGAGTGCTCTTACTCAAATCAACTTCCTTGAGTGGAATCAAGTGAGTCTTGTAGCGAACCTTGTAGTAGATGAACAAGATTAAGAAGAGCGGAACACTCATGTAAGTAATCACAATGTTAGTCCAATCCATCTTGGCAAATGCTTCGACGTTTTGTCCACACATAACCAAGAAACAGATGATAAATGCAAAGATTGGTCCGAATGGGAATAAAGTTGCGTGGTACTTTAATTCCTTCGTAGAGTGACCTTGCGCAACGAATGCACGACGGAAACGGAAGTGAGAAATTGCAATACCAAGCCATGCGATGAAACCACAAAGACCTGAAGCAGCCGTCAGGTAAACGTACGCTTGTGGAACAACGAACTGGGTAGCAAATGCCAGAACAGAAACCAGCATCGTCATCAAAAGTGAGTAAATTGGAATACCACGGCGGTTGACGTAACCCAGGAACTTCCAGGCGTAACCTTCACGTGCTTGTGAGTACAACATCCGTGTAGAAGCGTAGAGGCCTGAGTTAGCAGCAGAAATAACGGCAGTCAGAATAACCGCGTTCATAACACTGGCAGCAACAGCTAAACCAGCACGCTTGAAGATGATAGTGAATGGACTCATCGTGACGTTTTGCAGATCAGAGTTCATCAGGTTCTTGTTAGTGTATGGAAGAACGCAGGCGATGATGAAGATTGCAAATACGTAGAACAAGAGGATCCGCCAGAAAGTTGAGTGGATCGCCTTAGAAACGGACTTTTCAGGGGTTGCAGCTTCACCGGCAGTGATACCGATCATTTCAGTACCTTGGAATGAGAACCCAGCCACCAGGAAGACGCTGATAATAGCTGGTAATCCACCAACGAATGGAGCCTTCTTGTAGTGGAAGTTTTCAAATCCCACTGGTTGTCCGCCCATGATACCAAGAATAATTGCAACACCGACAATCAAGAATACGATAACGGTAACGACCTTGATCAGAGCGAGCCAGTATTCAGTTTCACCGTATGAGCGAACTGACAGGTAGTTGATCAGGAAAATCAGTACCAGGACGATCGCACTAAAGATCCATGCGGGTACTTTTGGCAACCAGAAATTCATCACAATACCAGCGGATGTGACATCGACGGGAATTGTGATTGCCCAGTTAAACCAGTAATTCCACCCCATCGCAAAACCAAGTGCAGGGTCAACATACTTAGTGGAATATGCTGAGAATGAACCGGTCAAGGGCATATAAGTGGCCATTTCACCAAGACTAGTCATCATGAAGTAAACCATGATTCCCATAACAATATAAGCAACAAGTGCACCACCAGGTCCGGCTGTAGAAATAGCTGAACCGGATGTGATAAAGAGACCAGTACCAATAGTCCCACCCAAGGCAATCATTGTCAGGTGGCGAGTCTCAAGAGTTCTCTTGATTTGACCATCAGCTTGTTGGCCGTTAGTGTGTTCTGCCATAAGCAAAATCCTCCAATAGTTATTTTTGAAGAGGGAAAATTAAAAGGTCTCCTAACGACAAGCGCTAGAAGACCCACTCAACTTCATAATAATGAATCAATCATAGGAAGCGCTCCGCATAAATGCGACAGTCCATAGTCTCTTAAACTATGTCCCAACAATCACTGGTAGTAAGTCCAGGTTGTTTCGGCATCCTTCCCTTTCGCTACTGGTCCAGCGCTTACTCGCCTCACAGTAGGTACTGATAAAGGATGCAACCTCTTCGTTTTTACACATTATACACTATTGACCCGACCGTGCAAGTGGAAGAGCCCAATTTTTTCGATCATAAAGTGTCTCTGTTTCTATAAATCCAAGACGGCGTAATACGTCCTGCGAGCGGACATTATCGATATCCGTAGAAGCTTTGAGATCACGGTGGAGCGTTGGTATTAATCCTTCAAGTGCTTCGGTAATGTAACCGTGTCCCCACTGATTGCGTGCAAGCACATAGCCAATTTCACCAGAATACTCGTCATACCTGATAAATCCAATTAAAGTCGTATCCAGATAGACTCCTAAGTAGGTCGCCGTCTCAAGCATGATATTGACCTCAAACTCCGTCGCATGGCCCTTATAGAAGCGGATGTGTGCCGGCTTCAAAAGCTCAGGATCGGATAAAAGAGCCGTGACCTGGCCGTCGTCTCGTGTGATTTTTGAAATTGTAAGTCGTTTTGTTTTGATCATAATAATTTCCCGGGAAATAAAAATGAGGCCGGATAACCAACCTCACAATGTTAAATTTCTGAACTAGATAAGAAGCGAATATTCTTCAGTGCTGGCGCTAACTTGATGTAGAGCCATTGTGCAACTTGGAGCCAAGCGTAAGCAAGGAGCATTGCACCAACAGTATCAAATGGCCAGTGTGCGTACAGGTATACCCGTGAGATCGCTAAGAAGAAGATGAAGAAGACAATCACGAGTTGGCAGATTGTCCGCGTGGATTGCTTCTTGAACATTGGCACGAGGAATAAGAGAATGAACGCAGCCACGAGGAAGATACCAAGCGTGTGGCCACTTGGGAAACTGTAGCCGTCGTCAGCAGCCAAGTGTTGTGCGGGACGAACACGTTGGATGACGTGCTTAATCACAGTACCGATAACATCCCCGCCCAAGATCGTGCACATTACCCAGAGTGCTGGAATTTGTTGGCGCTTGAGCCACAAGAAAACAGCAATCAAGAATGCCCAGACCAGGTCGAGCTTTGGACTAGCCAGGTGTGAAATCAGCGTCATCAATGCGTGGAATGCACCGATATTTTCCATCCGTTGACTAGTAAAGAGTGATTGTAAAACTGCATCCATCAAAGTAACGGTTGACGCATTGAACTTGATGCAGAAAGCTAATGCGATGAAAAGTACACCAGATACGATAAAACGACGTAAACGGTGACGATCACGTTCAATAATCATAATGATTTCTCCTAATTCAAACTAATAATCTAATTGAGTATACCACAGGCAATTGACGCCCTGAATATCTTTTTATGAAAAAAGAACGAAAGACAGTCAACTGAATTTCGTTCTGAATCACTATTTGATAAAAATGTTATGTGCCGCCTTGTATGAGACGTTGATTTCCTTGTCGTCTCCGTCCTTGGTGATGACAATTGGCCCTTCGAAAGGTTCGTGACGAACAACCTTAATCTTATCGTCTGGACGCAATGACAATTCTTCCAAGTAGGTCAACAGATCGTGGTTATCAAGGAAACGTTCTAATTCGACCTCTTCACCGTCCTTGGCATCTGCTAACAGGCGGTGGCTCACATCCTTGAATTTACCCTCAGCCGTTGGGATAACACCACCGTGAGGACAGTGCTCAGGGTGTCCCAGGAATTCGTCAAGGGAGTTTTCGAGCTTATCACTGGTCTGGTGTTCGAGGACTTCCGCTTCAGAGTGGACGTCAGAGAAATTGTAACCGAGCTTATCAACCAGGAAAGTTTCCCATAAACGGTGCTTTCTAACTAATTCCGCAGCCAAAGTCCGGCCCTTCTCAGTCAAAGATATCCCTGCGTATGGTTCGTGGATGACTAAACCTTCGTCGGATAACTTGGAAATCATTTCCGTTACTGATCCAGCTGCGATGCCGAGTCCTAATGAAATTTCCTTATTAGAAACTTTCTTGTGGCTGCCACCGAGCTCAAAAATAATTTTCAAGTAATCTTCCTTCATTGGAGTCAATCTAGTTCACCTCGTGTAATTTTCGGCCAAAATGACCATGTTTCTTATTCTCCGTATTGAATATAGAATAATTATATCATAAGATTAGAAAGGTATATTTTGGATAACCTAACTTTTGTCTTTATTACGATTATTCATTTTAATACAAGCATAACTAAAATTGCAATTCAAATGGTGAGGAGCAAAGACAATGCACGAAAAAGTTACCGGCCAACGCTTCTTTGCGGTGACCATACTCAATGTCATTATTACCATCGTCGAGATCATCGGAGGAGTGGCTTCTGGCAGTTTAGCCCTCTTATCCGACGCATTTCACAACTTGGGGGATTCGTTCTCAATCGTGATGGGCTACTTCGCACAGCGGATCGGTGGAAAATCCGAAACCAGCAAGAACACGTTTGGTTACCGCCGTGCCGAAATCCTGTCTGCAATGACTAACAGCCTTTTCTTAGTCATCATCGCAGTTTTCCTGATCTGGGAAGCCATCCAACGACTCTCCCACCCACAACATATTAACGGAAAGATCATGATGATTGTCGCAATTATTGGACTGATTGCAAATTTTGTGTCAGCCGCACTCCTGCACGCGGGTAGTCACGAAAGTCTCAATGTCAAAGCGACCTACCTTCACATCTTAAGCGACGCACTGTCATCCGTTGCCGTCATCCTTGGTGGTGTAATTTTAACCTTTGTCAACATCCCATGGCTTGACCCTGCACTAACAATTGCTGTGGCACTCTACATCGCATATGAAGCAATTCCTATCATCAACCAAACTTTGAACATCCTGATGCAAGCTGCTCCTAATCTTGACTACGACAGCATCGTCTCTGACATCAAGGCGGTCGACGGGATTGAAGATGTCCACCACGTCCACGCTTGGATGATTGATGAACACCACATTATCTTCTCCGCCCACCTCAATTGTGATGATATGCCGCTCAGTTCGATTGAGAAGCTCTATGACCAGGTTGAACATATCCTGCATGAGAAACATCACATTTGTCACACAACGCTCCAAGCAGAGTGTGTACGGGGCAAAAACGAACAGCTCTTTAATACCGCAGACGATAACCAAGCGATGTTACATGAGCACCAAAACTAAAAGATCTCTCGCAAGTGCGAGAGATCTTTTTTATGCTTAGAATAATTTACCAACACCGTAGTGAATCGTGATGGTGATCAAACCAATGATGATGTTTCTGATCACTGCGATCTTTACCAGTCCGTCACCGAGCTTTGAGCTGATGTAACCAGTCAAGGCACTACTAAGAATGACGGCTAAAATCACCGCGTACCACTTCATTGATGCTGGTGCAAACGTCATCGCAAAGAGTGGGAAGATCCCGCCGGCAGAAGCGGAGAACAGTGATGATATGGCAGCGTCCCATGGGTTGAGGTAGTGACCGAGCTCGATATCGTACTTTACCCGGACGACGGTTTCGAGCGGTTTCTTATTCAAAAGGTCCTTGGCGATTTCCATCGAAGTCTCTGGTGTAACACCCTTGGCCACGTAATAGTCACGCACAGCATTTAATTCGCCCTCAAAATCAGTCTTGAGGAGTTCTTTTTCATGCTCCACGGCTGACTTTTCTGTATCCTTTTGGGTGGAAACTGAGGCGTATTCACCAGAGGCCATCGAAAAGGCACAGGCGAGCAGGTCTGACAAACCGGCGATGAAAATCGTAAAGCTATTAGACGTCGCAGCTGCCACGGAAACCAGGACACCGACAACGGTCAAAATACCGTCGTTTGAACCCAGCACCCCAGCACGGAGCGTGTTCAGCTTCTCTTCCATCGTTTGCTTTTCATGTTTCTTTGTACTTACCATTTGCATCTTCTCATCCCCTATCTTGCGAATAATTGCCCGATGAAGAATGTGACGCCCATGGTCAAAAGACCCGCAGCCGCATTCCGCCACATGGATTTAATCCGGTTTGACTTCCCTAAGATCGCTGCGCAGTAACCAGTGATCAAAAGTGCAACCAAAACAGCTACCATCGTTGCCCAAATCCGGTCTTGTGCAGGCGCCAATGTAACAGCGACCATTGGCAAGATTGATCCGGTTGGGAATGCAATGAATGAAGCAATTGCAGCCGCATATGGGCTGGTGAATTCCTTTGGGTTGAATCCATAACGCTCCTGAACCGTGGTGGATAAAGCATCCTTAGCCATCAATTCACTCGTCGCCTTGTACGCCAGCTTTGGATCGATATCCTGTTCTTCATACTTCTTTTTTACGTAATTGAATTCGTTTTGGTATTGGTTCTTCAAGCGTAAACGTTGCGTGATCAACGCCTTCGTTTGTGAATCTTTTTGGGTGGAAACTGATACGTATTCACCCATGCACATTGAAATCATGCCCGCCAAACTACCTGAAAGGCCTGAAATCAGAATTGAGTACGCATTATTAGTCGCCGCAGCAACACCGATAACAATCCCAGCCACTGAGATAATACCGTCATTGGCGCCCATTACGCTGGCCCGCAGTATATTGACTTTTTGTGCTAATGTCATCTTTTTTTGTGCCATCTCAATTCATTCCTTTCTATATTTTAGAATAATTATAACATTCCAAAATATTCTTTCAAGGGCCTAGAGCGATTTTATTTTTAAATAATTTAGAATTATTCAAAAATAAAACGACAGTCAATAGGCCGTCGTTTATTGGTTTATTCGTATGAAACTGTTTCTGTAGTACGAATGCAGAATACTGAAGTGCCGGCATTACGAGTCATGTACGATGCTTGCGATCCGACAGCTTTCCGGTTACCCCTTTTACCAATTGAACCAATCACTAGCAGGTCTGGTTGAAATTCTGGAATAACGTGGTTGCAAATCCGTTCAGCAGGGCGTGAACCGCGGTCAACAATTGCGGTAATCTTCTTAGGGTCGATACCATAGTTGATTGCGGCTTCTACATATTCATTAATGCGGCTCTTCAATTCGTCTTCGGTACCGTGAACGTAATCCTTATCAAGAATTTGGTAAACATTGATGTCACCAGTTTCTAAGATTGATACGATTCCCAATTCTGATCCATCACGCTTGGCCTTATCGACAGCGTATGCAAAGGCAGCGCGGGCGTCAGGTGCATCATCAACACCGACCAGAATCTTGCTGAACTTCTTTGGCTTAATTTCGAACATGAAAATTCCCCTCTCTAGGTTCTGTGAACGGAACTGAGCTTTTCATCCCGTTATCTACATTAATAATGTTACTACTTTTCTAACATTTGTAAACAATAGATTTTGGCTATCCTAAATTTTATTTCGTGACAAATAAAAACGCCGACTCAGCAAATCGCCAAGTCGGTGTTTTCTTAATTATTGTTTTTGAACTTCATAATCCCTTCAACCAGCATCAGTACAGATGTGTAGATCACAACAATGATGACCAGCCACATCAGGACAGTGACGTCGAGGTGCTTAACGAAGGTGATGGCAACCAGCACACCGATACAACCACAGATGGTGATTGAGAGTGCAGGGCCACGTGAATATGCATCTTGCTTGATGAATTCGTAAGCAGCGATTGGCATAACAGCCGCTGCGGATGACATCATGATTGGGAAGGCAACCAGTGGGCTCAGACCCAGGAGGTAAACCAATGCCATACATGGTGCATAGATCCCAATCCCGGCTGACATCAGCATACCGAGGACCAGGTTAACCGCACAGGCAACGTACAGACGCCATCCGTACAGGCCTGTAGCAGTGTTGTGCGCACCAAGATGGCTAGTAAAACCAGTTGCGCCGGAAATCATCAAGAGTGCCGTGATTGCTAAGGCACATCCCATCACTACCTGGATTTTACGTTCTTCAAAGCGTGAAACCACCTTGGATCCAGTGAATGAACCAATCATTCCACAAATAACCATTGAAAGCAGCGTCACACCGTCCACCTTGACCGTCTTGATGTACATAAAGGCCTCAGTCATAACGGGGATCGCACAACCGACATTCAATGTCCCTGGCAGCAACTTATCGCTCTTCAGGGCCTTAGTCAGCTTCAGAAGCATGGTCGTAGGCGCGTAGGAACCAATTCCCAACGTATCAAAGAAATTGGTTACGAATCCAATTGCACCAGTGACAATCGGGCTACGATTACCATCATTGATTTGCTTGCGATTGCGGATTAAATCCATTCCGTAGTTGTAAATCTGAAACAGTAATAAAATAGCTAGAATGGCTAGCGTAATGTGTGTCACGTCCATAAGCAACTCTCCTTAAATCGTATGTGGATCTAATATCTAATTTGGTAGTCGAAGTGTTGCTTGGTACCAGTCAGGCGAGCAACGTGACGTTCCATTACAACGCGACGTTGGCCTAATAACATCCATACTAAGATCAACACAAAGACTGCAACTTCACAGAGGACAGCGATCCACGGGGCAAGTCCAATGTGTGCTTCAGTCATTGAAGTGGCACCGGAAACGATGAAACTGGTCCAGTCAAAGTAACCATGCATCAGAATCACCAGCCAGAGTTGACCAGTGTAAACATAAATCATTGCGAAAAACAGTCCAATTCCTGCGGCAGCGACAGCTTGGAAGACTGTGACGCCGAGTTCTTGTTGTGCAGCGTTAATTAAGTGCACCAAGCCAAATAAAATACTGCTGGTAATGATAGCTAATGGCAGTCGTTGCTTAATATTGCGCCATGCGTAGAAGAGTACCCCAAGGATTGCGAATCTGAAAAGCGTTTCTTCTGCGACTCCCGCTTCAAAGGCGGTCAGCAATTCTTTCTTGCTCCCTAAGTGGTTAGGAGCAATTGCACCAGCGTTCAGGTAAGTCATCGCAAAGAATAAGACGACAAAGAACAGCAGGATCAGCCAGTTGAAGTCTCCGCTAAAGTGCGGCTTGAGTCCTGGCCATGATAATCTCCAGGCCCGCATAGAGGTCGAGATCATGATGAAGTAAGCCAATGCACCAACCGCACCTGTGGACAGGGCCAACAAAAGTGTACGGTTATCGACCAGGTCACGTGGCAAGGCAATCAGTGGTGTGAAGACGACTTGAACAGTTGAGAACACGAAGATAAAACGCTCAATGCTCAAGGATAATTGGCCACCGATCACGCTGGCAAACGGTGCAAACATCAGGACGTAGTAAATAATCATCAGTGATACTACACCCCGTGACGGCAGTTGGAGAAGGGTAATAATTTCCCGGGTAATAACGTCCCAGAAAAATACTAAGATCAACGGCTGCGTCAGTCCTTGTAGCCAAGCATTCAAGCGGTGTACAATGTCCGGCAAACCAGGGATCAGTTCAACTGCTACCCCAATTGCTAAAATAATTACTGGACCGTATAGGGTGGACACAACGTACTCACGCCCCAAATTGAAATTACGCACTAACATCGCCAGCAAAACCAGCAAAGTAGCACTAATTTGAACCCGATACCAGATTTTTAAATAATCTCTTCCGGTCATATAGGTTTCTTCCCTTCTAACTTATCCAAGCTGTTAATTGTTAATATAGATAATACCAAAATTCCCTTAAGATTTTAAGCAAATTTTCATAAATGACAAAAGCTAGCCACCACATGTAGCTAGCTTTTCTACTATTTGGATTCAACTGCCTTAGAAGACTTGTTGTTATTGTTGTTCTTCTTTTGGCGTGGTTGTTTTTTCTTATTATTTTGTCCTTGGTGTGCCTTTTCACCATTTTGCTTCTTACCATTGTTGTTTGGACCACGGTAATGTTGATTTTCGGTGTTGGTATTGCCGTTTAAGATGGTCACCATTGGGATGATGACTGGACGACGACCGGTACGTTCATACAGCAGTTTTTGCAGACGGCTGACAATTGTCCGGTTTAAGGCACGTTGGTCAACGTTCTTGTTGTTCTTGAATGTGTTCAAGATTGCCCAGAAGACTTCGTGGTTAGCAGCCTTGATCAATTCTTGAGATTCGTGCATGTAGACGAAACCACGGGAAACGATATCAGGGCCGGCCACGATTTGGTAGTCTTTCAGGTCAACAACAGCAATGGCGGTAACAACCCCTTCTTCGGAAAGCAGGCGCCGTTCACGAATTTCAGGGTTACCAACCGTATCACCAGCGTCACGACCATCAATGTAGACGTCACAAACACTATCGATGTGGTCAGCAACACGGCAAGAGTCTTTGGTCAGTGCCAAAACATCCCCGTTTGACAGCACGAAACTATTTTCACGAGGTACACCAGTCAATTCAGCGAGCTTGGTGTGAATCTTTTGCATCCGGTATTCACCGTGAACTGGGGCAAAGAACTTTGGCTTCATCAAACGAAGCATGAATTCTTCATCGACTTGACCACCGTGTCCAGACGTGTGGATGTTGTTAACGTAACCGTGGATAACATTAGCTCCACCCTCTTCCAGCTTATTGATGAGGGCATTAACTGAGGTCGTGTTACCAGGAATTGGGTTACTTGAGAATACCACCGTGTCGCCTGGTTGGATCGTGATTTGACGGTGAGTACCATTGGCGATCCGGCTCAATGCGGCCATTGGTTCACCCTGGGACCCAGTACACATAATCATGATCTTTTCAGGTGGGTAGTTGTTGATTTCGTTTTGGTCAATCAAGCAATCTTCCGGAATGTTAAGGTAGCCGAGCTCTTGACCAGCACCGATCGCATTTTCCATACTCCGACCGAAGAAGGCAATCTTGCGTCCTTGTGCCAATGCAGCATCTGAAGCCGCACGGAGACGGTAGACGTTGGAGGCAAAAGAAGCGAAGATAATCCGGCCCTTGATCTTTTCGAAAATACGGCGGATGTGAAGGTCAACCCAACGTTCTGACTTGGTAAATTCTGGACGTTCGGCGTTGGTACTATCAGAAGTGAGCAAAAGCACCCCTTCTTCACCAAGCTTAGCCATTTGTTGTAAGTTTGGACCAGGCAGGCCACCAACTGGGGTCAAGTCAAACTTGAAGTCCCCAGTTTGAACGATGGTACCTTGTGGCGTGTGCACCGCAACCCCGAGAGTATCAGGAATTGAGTGCGTGGTGCGGAAGAAGCTCACCCATAGCTTCTTGAAGTGAACTTCATCGAATTCGTTAATTTCATGGAGTTCGGCGTCACGAAGTAAGTGTTTTTCTTCGAGCTTACCCTTCAACAATGACATCGCAAATGGGCCGGCGTAAATTGGCACGTTGACCTTTTGCAAGAAGAAAGGCAATCCTCCGATGTGGTCTTCGTGACCGTGAGTGATGAAGATACCCTTGATCTTATCCTTGTTTTCAATTAAGTAGTCGTAATTTTGGATGACGTAATCAACCCCGAGCAACTCATCTTCAGGGAAGAGAACACCACAGTCGATGATGATAATTTCATCTTGGAACTGAACACAGTACATGTTTTTACCGATTTCGCCGAGTCCACCCATTGCGAAAAAGGCAACTTCATTATTCTTAATCTTTAATTTAGACATAATCCTTTTCTTTCTTTCTATTTATTTCGACGTTACTGTCATAACGGAAAAGTAAGTAGGCTAAAAGAGCCGCTTTGTACTAACAAGGTCGGCAAAAAGATAAACTTTCAGCTGTTTACTTTCATTTAATATCCGTACTTAAAACTAAATTTAATTTTACCACAACTTAATTGGGCGTGGTAGTAAAAGCCAACGCAAAATAAAAAAGCAGCTGACTAAACAACTGCTTACTTAGATCTTGGCCGGCAATGCAGGTGAGTTCCATTCTCATCAACAATTGCGTAAACCTCAGTATTTGGATCATTTTCCAAAGGTCCCATCACGATCTCGACCTCCCCGTCCTCAAGCGTAGAGACCTTACTGATCCCTTCTGTCATAAAACGACGGACGGCCTTACCGGATTCTTTCTTGTTCTTTGCACGTTCTACCGCGCCTTCAAGTGTAAAACCTTGGTCCAGGAAGTACTTAATAGTAAAAACCAAAAACATCGTCAGGAGAGTGAAGTAGTGATTTTTATTCTTATCATCCTGGTTTGACTTAATAAATCCCTTGCGTTCCCAGTACCGGAGCTGGCTGGTGGAAACCCCAGTAGTGCGTGCAAGTTCACTCATGCTAATCCGCAATTTATTTTCGGTAAACATCTTACGAAAGTGATCGTCAAGCACATTAATTACCTCCCCCTTCTGAAATTATGTGACCTATTATAAAGATTTTTCAGCATCTTTGTCAAATTATTTGACAAAGATATTGGAAAGTCTTATGATATTGGAACGTTACAATTTTATGAAAAGAGGTTTTGAGTGTGAACAACAACGAACAAGTTTCCGTTGATATCAACGGAAAGCCTTATAATCGTTCACTGATGGTATTGGTCCTCGTGATCGGTGCCTTTTGTACATTCTTGAACCAGACGATCCTGACTACCGCCTTCCCATCATTAATGAAGGCCTTTGATATCAGCACCGCAACTGTTCAATGGTTAACAACTGGATTCTTAATGGTCAACGGGATCATGATTCCAGTTAGTGCCTACTTAACTGGTCGTTTCAACACCAAGACGCTGTACCTGGTTGCAATGTCAATCTTTGAGGTTGGTACTGTGATGGCATGGTTTGCTCCTTCATTCCCAGTTATCCTCGCCGGTCGTTTGATTCAAGCGGTCGGTGTTGGGATCAACATGCCACTGATGCAGACCATCATGCTCTCCATCTTCCCACCAGAAAAGCGTGGGGCTGCCATGGGGATCAACGGTCTGGTGATTGGTTTAGCCCCAGCGGTTGGACCAGCTCTTTCCGGTTACATTATCGATACATTTAACTGGCGGGCACTCTTCGGTATGATTGCACCAATTATCTTCCTTGTAATTCTCTTCGGTTTCTTTGCACTGAAGAACGTCATTCCTAACACCAAGCCACAACTCGACTGGCTTTCACTTGTCATCTCTACGCTCGGTTTCGGTAGCATGCTCTACGGTTTCTCCATCGTTGGTGACAAGGGTTGGACAGATCCAGAAGTTGCTACTACTATTATCGTCGGTGTTATTCTTGTCATTATCTTGGCAGTTCGTCAAACAAAATTGGATAACCCATTCCTTGAATTCAAGGTCTTCAAGAGTAAGGAATTCACCCTCTCTACTATTCTTTCTGCGATCACTATGATGGCAATGGTTGGTGTTGAAATGGTCATCCCACTCTACCTGCAAATCATTCACGGAATGTCCGCATTCCACTCTGGTTTGACCCTGTTGTTTGGTGCCCTCTTCTTAGGTTTGATGAGCCCAATCACTGGTAGTCTCTTTGACCGTCACGGTGCCCGTCGCCTGGTTGTCTGCGGTATGTTTATCCTGCTTGTCGGGACTTTGCCATTCGCATTCCTGACTCGCGACACTCCAATCATCTACATCATCTTCTTATACGCAGTGCGGATGTTTGGTATCTCCATGGTTATGATGCCAGTGACCACTTCCGGTATGAACTCACTGCCATTTAACTTGATTTCACACGGTACTGCCGTAAACAACACTTTCCGTCAAGTTGCGACATCTGTTGGTACCGCGATCATGGTTTCCGTTTTGACCAACGTCACCAACAGCAACAAGCCTGGCCACTCACTCTTGACCCAAGCACCATTGCAATACAAGGCCAAGATGTTTGACGCTACTTTGCTTGGTTACCACGCTGCCTTCTGGTTTGCGGTTGCCTTCTCTGTCTTCGGACTGATCCTCGCCTTCTTCATTACAAGTGGTACTGGGATTCGTCCCGCACAAGCTACTGAAGGAAAGGAGGAAAAGTAATGGTTATCTTAACACTATTTTTCGGTGCGGTTTCCCTGTTTTTATGCACGATGTTTATTAAAAACAATGCCAAGCGGAATTTCTGGAGTACAATTTCCGCAGTCGTATTTACCGGATCATCCGTTTTGATGATTTTTAACTACAGCCACCACTTTGGTATGAAGCAAGTGACGACAGAAAAAACGATTGAAATTTATTCTGCCTCTAATTCAGATATGCCACTCGCCCTCTACCAACCAGTCGGCACGAGCGGTCAGGATGATGTCTACATCTACAATCGTGTTCAACACCAAGTAAAACCAAATCACACTCAAGCGGACGAATACACTACTAGCAAGATCAAGTGGACTAACAAATCAACTACGCCTCACATGGTCGTAAAAGAAACTCGTTGGCGCTACAAGAACAACTTCTTCTCCACGCTCTACATGTGGTCTGGAATGGATGGACGACTCGTTAAGCGGGTCAACACCCTGGAATACCCAACCACTTATGTAAAGATCAGCACTACCCAAGCAAATGCATTGAAGAAGCTGACTTCAAGCCCACAAGCACAACAAAATCAACAAGCTACTCGTCAGCAAATGCAATCCGCTGTTGCCGCCCAAGTTCAAGCAGAAATTGCTAAGAACCCTAACATGACAGCCCAACAAATCAAGGATGTCACTACACGGGCACAACAAAAGATTGAAGGACAAGCAGTTAAGCAAATGCTGAAACAACTGAAATAAGCAAAAGGAGTGAGCCAATATCTGGCTC
>JAUMUE010000020.1 GCA_030530845.1 Limosilactobacillus sp. | reverse complement strand
TTAAATTCACGATCCGCTTTTTTTATTGCTCTTGATCCATCTTGGTGAGCTTTTCATTGATTCGGTCGAGCCGGGGTTGGTTTTTGAATTGCCACTTGGAGACGGATTTGGAAATGTCAGTTTGAAATGCCTTGACTTCGGGGATGGCGTCTTGGAGTTCTTCCACGCCATTCTTGAGGTCGCGACAGCTTTGGATGAGGCCCTTGACCTCGAGTAGTGTTTCTTTAATCCACATTATTTTTCATCTTCCATCTTGCTGACGATTGATTCTTGGATGGCCTTGTACTTGGCGTCGTCGTACTTTTCGGTGTTGTCGGTGAAATCAATGGCGAATTCATCATCTTCACTGTAGCGTGGTACCAAGTGAATGTGTGAGTGGAAGACGGATTGGTATGCGACTTCACCGTTGTTGTTGATGATATTCATACCCTTGATATCAGGATTTGATGCCTTAACCGCACGCGCAATCTTTGGTAGACGAGCAAACACCGCAGCTGCCAAGTCTTCATCGTAGGTAAACATATCTTGGACGTGCTTTTTTGGAATGACCAATGTATGGCCCGGCGTGGTTTGGGAAATGTCCAAGAAGGCCTTCACCACGTCATCTTCGTATACAGTGTAGCTAGGAATTTCACCATCGATAATTTTGCAGAAAATACAATCAGTCATAAAAAAGCACTCCTTTTCATTCATATTATCACTAGTATACCGAAATTCTTGGCAAACTGCACAGTAAATCCATATGGTATAATGTGAGTTTGAAACTAATAACGACAAGGAGGGTGGCAAATTGGTACTTGAAGTAAAAGATCTGATTGGTGGTTATTCTTCAATTCCGGTGCTCAAAAAAGTTAACCTGGACGTACAAGCAGGCGAACTTGTGGGACTGATTGGTCTCAACGGTGCCGGGAAGTCCACCACGATCAACCATATCATTGGATTGCTTGCGCCGTTTTCTGGTCAAATTGCGATCAACGGCCTGACTCTGCAATCCAACCCTAACGAATACAAAAAACAAATCGCCTATGTTCCCGAAACGCCAATTTTATACGATGAATTGACTTTGCGCGAACACCTGGAATTGACGATTAACGCCTACCAACTCGATCACGATGCGGCCTGGCAACGTGCCAACAAGCTCTTAAAGACATTCCGCTTAGACAACAAGCTCGACTGGTTCCCAGCCAACTTTTCTAAGGGGATGAAGCAAAAGGTGATGATCTGTTGTGCCTTTATGACGGAGGCAAAGCTCTTGATCGTCGACGAACCTTTCTACGGCCTCGATCCGCTCGCCGTTCACGACCTGTTGAATTTGATTGAGGAAAAGAAAAAGGCTGGTGTGGCTGTCCTGATGTCCACTCACGTCCTCGATACAGCCCAACGCTACTGTGATCGTTTCGTGCTCTTGGCAAATGGCCAAGTTCGCGCACATGGGACCCTGGACGAATTAAGACAACAAGCCGAGCGCCCAGATGAGACTCTGGACGAGATTTACCTCGGACTGGCAAGGGATGATCAGCATGAATAAGTTATACGCAACACGCCGGCAACGGCAATTTATGATGCTGCTCAAGTACTGGCGCCTGGTTTTCAACGACCACTTCGTCATTGCGCTCTTCTTCTTATTTGGTGCCTTGGCGTACGGCTATTCAGAATGGTTGCCAAGCCTCGGACCTAATCTCTGGTGGTCACGCTGGCTGCTGGCGATCTGGTTCGTCCTGCTTGCCCAAGTCGGCCGGTTAGCAACCCTGGTCAAGCGCCCGGACCCTGTCTTCTTGCTGCCACAAGTGGAAACGATCGATGCCTACCTCAAGCGTGCGTACCGATACAGTCTCTTGATGGGTGAAATCATCACGATCGCCGGTACTTGCATCGCGATGCCGTTTGCGCTGGCGACGATGAAATTATCATCGGCAGAAATTGCAGCCATCTTCCTAGCTGCCATGGTGGCCAAGGACGACTGGTTGTTTACGGCCCGGAAGTCAATTGCCATGAAGTGGTCAAAGCAACACCGGCGTTCACGCTTGGAATACTGGGCGAACCCGGGAGTTGTGGCGGTCGTAACCTGGCTACTGAATCCATTGGCAGGCCTCGTTGTGGCGCTCATCTTAGACGTTGCAATGCGAGCATACTACCGCAACTTGATGATCGACTGGAAGGCCGCTGTGAAGATGGAAGAGGACCGGATGTATTCAGTCTACCGTTTCTTTAACCTCTTCACCGACGTTCCAAGCGTTCAGGGTAACGTGAAACGTCGGCGGTGGGCAACGGGCTTGATCAAGTTCTTGTCGAACGACTCACATCCCTGGTCCTACCTGTACGCACGTGGTTTTATCCGCAACACCGACATCAGCGGAATCGTGATCAGATTAACCCTGGTAGCGATGGTGCTGGCCTTCTTGGTACCAGTCCAATGGCTCAACACCGCGCTGTCACTGCTTTTGATCTACCTGATCTCCACGCAGATGATGCCACTGTACGACCAGTACGACAGCAACGTCTTCACACACCTGTACCCCGTTGCTTTCCGTCAACGAATCAGCGATTTCCAAGGATTGCTCACCAGAGTAACCATCGTGGAAGCACTGCTGATTACCATCGCCAGTGTCGGATATGACCTAGACTGGCGTCGCATGCTTATCAACCTGGTGCTCGGCGCCGTGGAAGTAGCATTCTTAACCCACTTTTATTTTAAAATCAGAATGAAAAAACTAAGCGAGGAATTTTAACTATGCGTGTAAAACACAAAAAATGGGCTGATCCACTGATCGAACAACACCCAGAAGCAATCGTCACTAATGCCGAAGAAATCAAGGGCAAGTGGCAAGACCGTTTTGAAAAGCCACAACCACTCCACCTCGAAGTCGGAATGGGGAAGGGACAATTCATCATCGGCATGGCCAAGGCGCACCCTGACATCAATTTCATCGGTCTGGAAATTCAACGGACCGTGGCTGCGATTGCCTTGAAGAAGTCACTGGAAGAAGATCTGCCGAACCTGCAACTGATCTGCGGGGATGGATCTGACATCACCAATTACTTTGAACCACATGAAGTTGATCAAATGTACCTCAACTTCTCCGATCCATGGCCAAAGTCACGTCATGCTAAGCGTCGTCTGACTTACAAGACCTTCTTAGCTGGCTACCAAGAAATCTTGAAGGACAAGGGTGGAATTGAATTGAAGACCGATAACATGGGCTTCTTTGAATTCTCACTCCAAAGCATGAACAACTACGGCATGCACTTCAACGGTGTTTGGCTCGACCTCCACAATAGTGATGAAAACGAACACAATGTGGAAACTGAATACGAGCAAAAGTTTGCTGCCAAGGGTCAACCAATCTACAAGTTATCCGCTCATTTTGAGTAAAGTAAAAGGGAGTTTGAGAAATTTCTCAAGCTCCCTTTAATATTAGTCGTTATCTAAACGCTCCATTTCCAGCAGTGTGCCGGTGTATGCGTCGACTTTGAATTCGTAATTAACTGGCTTACCATCTTCCAAGCGGGTCAAACCACCTTGGTACGCACTGGACTTAATGGCGTAGCGTTGGAATGGTACGGCGTGGTGGTCAATCCAACTACCGGTGATGGTGCCTTCCTTAGAGAATTTTTCCCGGATCATCTTCAATGCACGACCAGCTGAGAAGGGGCGCTTGCCGATCAGCTTGCCCGCCCAGAATCCAGCTAAACCGGATGCGCCGAGGGTGATTGGTAATACCCAGGGATTGATTGTGTTGTTTGAGTCGCTCATTTGAAAACTTCCTTTTTTCGATATTGTTTATATACTATCATTTTTGCCCGGTCAATCCAAGAATTGCATATTTGGGGTATTATTTGGGGCGGTGTGATATAGTGAAAATATGAATAACGAGGAGGAATGTTCCATGGAAAAATTACCTGTAATTAAGGACGATCAGTTAATTGAAAAGATTGGTGATGGCAAGGTAGTCCTGTTCTTCACCGCTGATTGGTGCCCAGACTGCCGGTTCATCAAGCCTGCAATGCCTGAAATTGAACAAGATTTTTCTGATTACCAATTTTATTTAGTTGACCGTGACGAAAACATTGACCTGGCCGCAGAACTGAATATCTTTGGGATTCCAAGTTTTGTCGCATACGATGGTGGCAAGGAAATTGGCCGTTTAGTTAACAAAGATCGGAAAACTAAGGAACAAGTGGAAGATTTTTTGCGCAAATTGAAGTAAAATAGTAGAGTATGACGATTGCCTCGCTCTATTTTGGGGAGTTTTTGACAGCTCCCTTTTATTTTGGCAATCAATCTGAATCAGAAAGGAACATTCGATGTTAATTGCGAGTTATAACCCTGAAGAAATGGGTGACATTTTAGTAACCATCACCGCACCGGACGCTGGTGAACAAGAGGTGAAGGTTGCTGGTGGCGTTACGCAAATCACCACTGCCAAGGATCACCAATTGCTTGGCTACAACTTTATGGAAGCTAGTTCACTTTTACCTGACTTGAAGGGTCAAAAGGGTCAAGTATTCTTGACTGATGAACAAGTGGCTACCTTGAACGACAAGATCGCTGCTGCCGGATTTGACGACAAGCTGGTAGCTGACCACGATCCTAAGTTTGTTGTGGGTTACGTTGAAGAAATCACTGAACACCCACACTCAGAACACTTGAAGGTCACTAAGACGCGGATCAGTGACGACCAAACTGTCCAAATCGTATGCAGTTCACCAAACCTGGAACAAGGAGTCAAGGCCGTAGTTGCGCGCCCAGGTGCCATGATGCCAAGTGGTAAGATCATCTGGCCAGGTGCATTGATGGACGTAGAAAGTGACGGAATGCTTTGTGGTTTCCGTGAATTACGTATGAAGAACGCTCCAGACAAGAAGGGGCTCTGGATCATTCCAGACGACTGGCAAGAAGTCGGTGAAGCCGTTGATTTTGAAAAGGCTGACACTTTCTTCCCTGCAAAATAAGTCATAGTTGCGAAAGGACACGAGAGAATGGGTACAAACACATATTATTTCATTGGTATCAAGGGGACCGGGATGGCTGCCCTTGCGATGGTATTGCATGACCAAGGCAACACGGTCTTAGGTTCAGATATTGACAAGGAAACGTTCACTCAAGGACCACTCCTGGACGCCGGGATTGAGATTTTATCATTTGACCCCGCTAACTTAAAGCCAGGCATGACTGTAATCAAGGGTAATGCCTTCCCTGAAGACCACCCCGAAGTACAAAAGGCTAAGGAACTCGGCTTGACCGTGATGACTTACCCAGAAGCAGTTGAACACGAGGTACAATCACACACCAGCATTGGTATCGCCGGTGCACACGGTAAGACCTCTACGACTGCCTTGCTGTCACACGTATTAGCTGCCGTTGAACCTACCAGCTTTTTGATCGGTGACGGTGTCGGTAAGGGTAACGAAAATGACCGTTTCTTCGTCTTTGAAGCTGACGAATACCGCGATCACTTCCTCGCATACCACCCAGATTATGCCATCATGACTAACATCGACTTTGACCACCCAGACTACTTCAAGGACATTGATGACGTACGGGGATCATTTGAAACGTACGGTCGCCAAGTTAAGAAGGCCATCTTTGCCTGGGGTGACGATGCCAACTTGCGCAAGCTCGATGTTGACGTACCCGTTTACTACTACGGTACTGGCAAGGATGATGACTTCCGTGCTGAAAATATTCAACGGACTCCAGAAGGCTCTACTTACGATGCCTACTTCCGCGATGAAAAGCTCGGTACCTTCACCATCCACTTGTACGGTGAACACAGTGTCTTAAATAGCTTGGCCGTCCTCGCTGTTGCCTACATGGAAAAGGTCGACATGGACGAAATCAAGAAGGAACTCGCAAACTTCTACGGTGTTAAGCGCCGGTTCAGTGAAACTGATGTCGCTGACAACAAGTTGATCGACGACTACGCTCACCACCCAAGTGAAATCAAGGCAACGATCGACGCTGCCCGCCAAAAGTACCCAGACAAGCAAATCGTGGCAGTTTTCCAACCCCACACTTATTCACGTCTGGCTGCCTACATTGACGGATTCGCTGAAAGCCTCAGTCGTGCTGACAAGGTCTTTGTGACACCAATCTTTGCTTCCATCCGTGAACAATCCGGTGCCGTTTCCAGCGAAGACCTCGAAGCCAAGATCCCAGGTAGTGAAGGCATCGACATGGACTCACTTTCTAAGTTGCAACAATACCACGACGCCGTACTGATCTTCATGGGCGCCGGTGATATTGAAGAATACGAAGAAAAGTTCAAAGAATTGGTTAATAAGTAAGCATATCGATATTCAAATCCAACAAAATGTGATAATTTATTATGAATAACTTTTAGGAGGAATTTGAAATGGATAATTTTAATGGAACTCGGCGCGTGGTTACCGACCAAGCTGGGCTCAATAGTTTCTTATCCAAGATGTACGGTACTATGACCTTAGCCGTCTTAGTTTCCGCAGTGAGCTCCTGGCTTACACTCAACGTCTTTGCGACCCAAGTGCTCGGATACTTCCAACAACACGCGGGGATGGTATGGCTGATCTTGCTTTTACCAATCGTATTGACGATGGGGATTAGCTTCAGCGCTACTCGTAACCCAGTTGGTGGATTTATCATGCTGATGGTGGTGGCAATCATCTATGGGGTCGAATTCTCCCTGATTGCCGGTGCTTACACAGCATCAAACATCACGGCAGCCTTCGTATCATCCGCTGCTGTCTTTGCCACAATGTCAATTTACGGTACTGTGACAAAGCGTGACCTCAGCAGATTCGGTTCACACGCCTTAGCTGCACTGGTTGCACTCTTCATCGCATCAATCATCAACATGTTCTTGAAGAGTCCCGCAATCACTTACATCTTTTCATACATCGCAGTTATCATCTTCGTGGTCTTGACTGCATGGGATGCTCAAAAGATGAAGCAAATTTACATCAACTACAATACCGAAAACTCAGTGATGGGCTTAGCAATCGTCGGTGCATTGACCTTGTACCTCGACTTTGTTAACCTCTTCATCTCACTGCTCCAAATCTTTGGGATGAACGACCGCGACTAGGTATCAAGAGACTGATCGATTCAGTCTCTTTTTTTGTTTCATTTTTTCAATTTGCGGTGCGAGTGGCTAACAGTGCTTCCTAATCTTTGGTACAATTATTAACAGCAATATAAGGAGCGATTTTAATGACAAAGCAATTACTTTTAATTGACGGCAACAGCATCCTCTTCCGTGCGTTTTTCGCAATGCACAACCAAATGGAGCGATTTGTAAATAAGGACGGACTTCACACTGCGGCCATCTACGGCTTCAAGTTGATGCTCGACCACGTCCTCGATAGTTACCACCCCGACGCTGCTTTAGTCGCATTTGATGCAGGAAAGACTACTTTCCGTACTAAAATGTATGACGATTACAAGGGTGGCCGTGACAAGACGCCGGGAGAACTGAGCGAACAATTCCCATACGTCCGCAAGATGATCGAAGCATGCGGACTCCACACGTACGATTTGAAGGACTACGAAGCCGATGACATCATCGGTACCTTGGCCAAGCAGGGGGACGAAAACGGCTACAAGACCCTGATCGTTACCGGTGACCGGGATTTGACCCAGTTAGCGAGCGAACACACCACCGTTGCGGTTACCAAGAAGGGTGTCACTGAAATTGAACACTACACTCCTGCACACGTGGAAGAAAAGCTCGGAATTACACCAACGCAAATTATTGATATGAAGGCCTTAATGGGTGATACATCTGATAATTACCCAGGTGTCACGAAGGTCGGGGAGAAGACCGCCATTAAGCTGGTTAAGCAATTTGGCTCAGTCGAAAACCTCTACGACAATATTGACGAACTCAAGGCCAGCAAGATGAAGGAACACCTGATTGAAGACGAAGAAGTCGCACGACAATGTAAGACCCTTGCGACAATTCTGCGTGACGCTCCGTTGGCAATTGGGCTTGATGACATCCAATTCAAGGGTGAACAAACCGAAGACCTGGCTAAGTTCTACCAAGAAATGGGCTTCAAGTCCTTCTTAGCCAAGATGAACGTTCTGCCATTAGGTGACGATATCGAAGCCGCCAAGCCAATCGAATACACTGAATTAAACGCCGACAATCTCGACCAAGTGAAGCACCTGTCCGGCAACATTTCCTTCTTCCTGGAAATCGAACTGCCAAACTACCACCGTTCTACGCTGGCCGGATTTGCGCTCGGCCAAGGTGATAAGTGGTTCGTGAGCCGTGATGTTGAATTGCTGAAGCGTGACGAATTAAAGGCGCTACTTGAGTCCGACCAAATTTCCAAAAATGTCTACGATGTCAAAGCGCAGACCGTGGCCTTGCACCGGCTCGGTATCGAATTAAACAATGTCGACTTTGACCCACAAATGGCTGCCTACCTGCTCAACACGATGGATCCAACCAGTGACCTGGGGACCCTGGCCCACGAATACGACTACTACAGCCTGCAAAGTGACACGGAAGTCTACGGTAAGGGTGCCAAGCGAGCAATCCCAGCTGACGACAAGGTCTTCTTCAACCACATTGCGCAAAAGGCCCGTGCAATCAGCGAACTGAAGGACAAGCTCTACAAGCAACTGGACGATAACAAGCAGATGCCACTGTACGACGAGATCGAAATGCCACTGGCCCGTGTGCTTGCCAAGATGGAAATCGCCGGTGTCCACGTCAACGACCAGACCTTGAAGGAAATGGGCAGTAAGATGCAAGAACGCCTGGCTGACCTGGAACAACAAATCTACAACGAAGCCGGCGAAGAATTTAACATCAACTCACCAAAGCAACTTGGTGAAATCCTCTTCGTCAAGATGGGACTCCGCGTGGTGAAGAAGACTAAGACTGGTTTCTCCACAGCAGTTGACGTGTTAGAACAACTGGCTGCCGAGGCGCCAATCGTTAGTTACATCCTTGAATACCGGCAAATTTCCAAGCTCCTGTCCACTTATGTCACGGGACTTCTCAAGGAAATTTACCCCGAAGACCACAAGATCCATACCCGTTACCTGCAAACCCTGACGCAAACGGGACGGCTCTCTTCCGTTGAACCAAACCTGCAAAACATCCCGGTTCGCTTAGAAGAAGGTCGGATGATTAGAAAGGCCTTCACACCAAGTCACGAGGGTTGGAAGATTTTCTCCTCTGACTACTCACAAGTGGAGTTGCGCGTCCTCGCTCACATTACCGGGGATGAAAACCTGATCAACGACTTCAAGAACGGTGAAGATATTCACGCTGCCACCGCACGCCGGATTTTCCACCTGCCTGAAGACGCGGAAATCGATAA
The DNA here is from genome assembly GCA_030530845.1 of Limosilactobacillus sp. GTDB lineage: Bacteria > Bacillota > Bacilli > Lactobacillales > Lactobacillaceae > Limosilactobacillus. Next base: position 24,042 of record JAUMUE010000020.1, on the reverse strand, counting down.
GAATATGCGTCGTCGTGCTAAGGCGGTCAACTTCGGAATCGTCTACGGTATCAGCGACTTCGGTTTGGCTTCACGGATTAACGTGACCCGGAAGCAAGCCCACGAATTCATCGAAAACTACTTCAAGGAATTCCCTGGTGTGAAAAAATACATTGACGACACGATCCAATCAGCGCGGGACAATGGCTACGTTGAGACGATCACCCACCGTCGCCGTTACTTGCCTGACATCAATTCCAAGCGTTTCAACTTGCGGTCATTCGCTGAACGGACAGCCATGAACACCCCAATCCAGGGTAGTGCCGCTGACATTATCAAGATCGCGATGATCAAGATGCAAGATGCGCTTAAGGAACGTGGGCTTAAGGCAAAGATGTTGCTTCAGATTCACGATGAATTGGTGTTTGAAGCACCCGAAGAAGAAATTCCAGTACTACAAGAACTTGTGCCAAGTGTTATGGACTCCGCTGTTGACCTCAATGTGCCACTCAAGGTTGAGAGCAAAGTCGGCGATACTTGGTACGACCTGAAATAGAAAAGGGGTTTTCTTATGCCAGAATTACCAGAAGTTGAAACTGTCCGCCGCGGTTTAATCAAGATCGCCAAGGGCAAGAAGATCAACAACATTGACGTTTATTACGGCAAGACAATCACAAACGACGTGGAAGAATTCAAGCAAGACTTGATCGGCCAAACCATCGACGACATCAATCGCCGTGGTAAGTACCTGCTCTTCCGCTTCTCCAACAACCTGACGATGATTTCCCACTTGCGGATGGAGGGGAAGTACTTCAACCAGCAAATCGGGGATGAACTCGATAAGCATACCCACGTCGTCTTCCAGTTCACGGATGGCAGCGAGCTGTGCTACAACGACACCCGGAAGTTCGGACGGATGACGCTGGTTAAGACCGGGGATGAAATGAACGTCGCCGGACTCAAGACGATTGGCCCCGAACCTACCGAAAAAGACTTCAAGATCGACTTTTTCAAGGATGAACTGAAGAAGAGTCGTGGGAAGATCAAACCATTCCTGCTGAGCCAACAACACGTTGCGGGACTTGGTAACATCTACGTCGATGAAGTGCTTTGGATGAGTAAAATCAACCCTGAGCAACCTGCCAACACCATCACGGACGAACAGGCGCAAGTACTCCATGACAACATCATCAAGGAACTGGCGACCGCGATTAAGTACAAGGGTACGACTGTCCACAGTTTTGCCAACGCGATGGGGGATGCGGGTGCTTTTCAAAACATGCTGCACGCATATGGCCATGATGGCGAAAAGTGTTCACGCTGTGGCGCAGAAATGGTCAAGATCAAGGTTGCACAGCGGGGAACCACATTCTGTCCTCACTGCCAACCATTAGTGGAGGACTAGCATGACAAAAGTCGTTGGACTCACCGGTGGAATCGCCAGCGGAAAGTCGACCGTCAGCGCGATGCTGCAGTCGGTAGGTTTTGCGGTGATCGATGCTGACATGCTTGCACATCGATTACAACAGCCGGGCCAACCAGGGTTTGAGCGCCTCGTCGATCAATTTGGCTCTCAAATTTTGACTGCCAGTGGCCAAATCGACCGTGTCAGACTCGGCCATATGGCATTTTCCAACCCTGCAACCAGGGATAAGCTCAACCAACTGATGCAGCCGATCATCCGCGAGACGATCCACGACCAAATTGCTAGCCTGAAGAAAGCCGGCGCACCCGTGATCATCCTAGACGTACCGCTCCTGTTCGAACAGCACTACGATGACGACTGTGACATGGTGGTTGTCGTGTCTCTGGACCAAGACACACAGCTCAAGCGCTTGGAAGAACGTAACGGATACACGCGATCAGAGGCGTTATCACGCATTAATGCACAGATGCCACTCGCGCAAAAGGTTGAAAAAGCTGACCTGGTAATTGATAACAACCGCGACCTCAAGTACCTGCAAAGTCAAGTGGCACAATTAGTTGACCAGCTAAAAACGGAATGATTATGGTACAATGTAATAATAGTTATAACTAATTTGGAGGTAAGTCATGAAGTGTCCTAATTGTCATCAGGACGGTTCAAAAGTAGTTGACAGTCGTCCAAGTAACGACGGTGCAGCGATTCGTCGCCGTCGTGAATGCGAACACTGCCACTTCCGCTTCACTACATTTGAACGTTACGAAGAGACACCATTGCTTGTCATTAAGAAAGATGGAACTCGTCAAGAATTCAGACGGGAAAAAATTCTCAACGGGATTATTCGTTCAGCCGAAAAGCGCCCAGTTACTTCAGAAGCGTTAAATAAGGTCGCCGACAAGGTTGAAAAGAAGGCCCGTCAGCTTGGTGAAAACGAAATTTCAAGCCAGCTGATCGGTAAGTACGTGATGCAAGAATTAAAGGACGTCGATGAAATTTCATACATCCGTTTCGCCAGCGTTTACCGGCAATTCAAGGATGTCGACGCCTTTATGAGCGAAATCGCATCAATGGTAAAATCAGACCACGAAAATAAGGATTAAGGAGGGAAGACCATGGCAGCACAGCAAGAGCTATTTGATCCGCAAGCAGGATTTTTGGTGACCGCGTCAAATGACTTTGCGAACTTCAACGCAGATACCTTTACGCGCTTCTACCAACCCGTGCTCGGGCCAACTGCCTACAGTCTTTTCTATGCCTTAAAGGACCAGCTGATTCCACATCCCACTTTGGGTGACCGGAGAATGCAGGTGGTGCTGATTAGCCAACTCAATACGGGGATTAACCAGATCACTAAGGCCCTGCACCGACTCGAAGCCGTGGGGATGGTCAAGTCCTTCAAGTCCACGGACATGCAAGGGGACCTGTTCATTTACCAGCTCCACCCAACGCTTACGCCGGCTGCTTTCTTTGAAGATGACCTGCTGAGTGTTTTGTTGCTGGAAAATATCGGTGAGATGGCCTTTGAGCAATTATCAAAGACCGCCCGACAATACGAACTGGCCTCACATCCGGATATGGTGGAAATCAGTACGAGTTTTCTCGACGAATTCCACATCTCGGATTCTGACGTGATTAATCCGCCTAAAGCGATCCAAAACGCCCGGCGACAACACGTGATCGATACCGTCAAGCCAGAACCAAAATCAGATTTTGACTGGCCGACACTTTTTCAATTACTCAACAACCAGCCAATTATCAAAGCCGACCTCGAGCGTCACAAGCAATTGGTCGAAGTCGAACACCAACTGTACGGTATTGACGAACCAACGATGAAGGGGCTGATCTTAAAGGCGGTCAACCTTTCGGACAACCACTTTGACGCTGCTAAGTTCAAGCGGATTGTGGCCCAGACTTACCAACAACCAGAAGTGAGCCAACCGCAAGAAAAGCCTCAAACAGCACCGGTCGATAATTCTAATTTGACCAAGAAGGACCAGCAATTGATTAAGAGCGTTAGCGGATATGCTCCAATCGATTTTCTCCAGAGTCTTAAAGAGCAGACCGGTGGATTCGTGACGTCTAGCGAACGGGCGATCCTCACACACTTGATTTCCGACGTCAAACTCGACAGCTCGGTAATCAACGTCTTGACCTGGTACGTTTTGGCCGCACTCAATAACGATACGCTCAACAAGAATTTTGTCGACGCGATCGCTAACAACTGGGTCAAAGCCGGCGTCCATGATGGCACCAGCGCTGTTCTTCAACTCAAGAAGTTCAACGAGAAAAAGGCTAGCGAGCCGGCACCGAGTCGCAACAAAAAATGGAAGAATAACTACCGTGGTGGCAAGATCGACGAGAAGATGCCTGAATGGACCAAGACGAGCCAAGAAGAGCGGAATCGTAAGGCGAGTCAAGAAGAGGTCCAGGCCGTCAAAGAGCTCCTTGCCAAGCGTAAGAAACAATAAAAGGTGGTGGCTAGTATGAAATCATTAAGTGAATCACTCCAGGGAATGATGAAGAACCGGAACGTGGCGTCATCAGTTGACCAAATCGTGCGCCGTGTTCACGCAGATCCAGACGTTCAAGCATTCTTGGAAGAAAACCGTGACCAAATCACTCCAGAAATGGTTAAGAGTGCACAGTCCAAGCTGTACGAGTTCTACCACGAAAAGCAACTCAGGGAAAAGGGCATGGCGACTGTTGCACCTGGCTACACACCACAGTTGATCTTGAATTCCGGTCAGATTGATGTGACATACGTTCCAACCAAGCAATTGATCGAGCGTGAACGTCAACGTCATATCAAGCGCCTGGTTCGTTCAATCCACATGCCAAAGTTCATCCAAAACGCTTCTTTGGATGATTTCTACATCGATGACGAACACCAGACTGCGACCCGGATGGCAGCGTTGAAGGCCGCCGTGGAATTCACCGAAAGTTACCCAAGCGAACAGTTTATGCCTGGACTCTACCTCTACGGTAACTTCGGGGTGGGTAAGACCTACCTGCTCGGCGCTATTGCCAACGAATTGGCCAAGAAGAAGGGTGTTGCTACAACGATGCTCCACTTCCCAAGCTTTGCGGTTGAAATGCGTAATTCCATCCGCGACAACTCCGCAAGCCAAAAGCTGGAAGCGGTCAAGAAGGCTCCTGTCCTGATGCTCGATGATATCGGTGCAGATGCCATGAGTAAGTGGGTTCGTGATGACGTTTTAGGGATTATCCTCGAGTACCGGATGCAAGAAGAATTACCAACTTTCTTTAGCTCCAACTTCTCGATGGACGAATTAGAAAAGAACCACCTGGCTGTCGACAACCAAGGTGATCACGAACCTCTGAAAGCGCAACGGATTATGGAACGTGTTAAGTTCTTATCACGTGAAATGACCATGACCGGAGAAAATATGCGTCCAAAATAAGAATTCTCTTGACTTTTTTTGAGAGATTATGTATTCTAGTAAACGTTGAAAGAAAAAGCAGAAGCACCCGCTTCTCGCCTAGGTGATAAGGATCGCCGGGCTGACGGTATTAATGAGCAGATATCTTATGTCTGTTATTATCAAGCGGGTTGCGTATGCAACTCGCTTTTTTGCTTGATCTTTCGCTAAAAAAATTGGAGGTGCGTTGCCATAGCACAAGATATGATTGTTAACGACGGTATTCGTGCACGTGAAGTGCGGCTCATTGGCCAAGATGGCGAACAATTGGGTGTCAAGACGAAGCAAGAAGCTCTTCAATTAGCTGAAGATGCTAATCTTGATCTCGTATTGGTCGCACCAAAGGCTCGTCCAGCGGTTGCCCGCATTATGGACTACGGAAAGTACCGTTTCGAAATGCAAAAGAAAGAGCGAGAAGCTCGTAAGAAACAAAAGACAGTTAATGTCAAGGAAATTCGTCTGAGCCCATCAATCGATACGAATGACTTCAATGTTAAGTTGAAGCGTGTTCGTACCTTTATTGAAAAGGGTGACAAGGTTCGAGTTTCACTCCGTTTCCGTGGTCGTGCCATCACGCACAAGGATTTAGGTCGTGACATGATTGAACGCATGGCTGAAGAAACTTCAGACATTGCAACTGTTGTCCAACGTCCAAAGATGGAAGGTCGGAGCATTTTCTTAACTCTGGCCCCAGCTGCTGATAAAGCGAAGAATTAGAATTTAGGAAAGTAGGGAATTATCTTATGCCAAAGATGAAGACAAACCGCGCTGCTGCTAAGCGTTTCAAGCGTACTGCTAAAGGTGGATTCAAGAGTGGTAACTCATTTACTAGTCACCGTTTCCACGGTAAGACCAAGAAGCAACGTCGTCAATTACGTGGCTTGAGCATGATGGACAAGTCCAACGTAAAGCGTTACAAGAAGTTAATGCCATTTAAGTAATAAATAATTCAATACGTAGGAGGATTTCAACATGCGAGTTAAAGGTGGAACTGTTACGCGTGCTCGTCGTAAGCGCGTTATGAAGTTAGCAAAGGGTTACCGTGGTGCTAAGTCTCGTTTATTCAAGACTGCTAAGGACCAAGTGATGAAGAGTTACGTTTACGCTTTCCGTGACCGTAAGGTTAACAAGCGTAAATTCCGTGAACTCTGGATTGCTCGGATCAACGCCGGTGCACGTATCAACGGCATCAGCTACAGCAAGTTAATGCACGGTTTGAAGCTTGCTAACATCGACATCAACCGTAAGATGTTGGCTGACTTGGCTGTTAACGACCCTAAGGCATTCGCCGCTATCGTTGACCAAGCTAAGAAGGCTCTCTAATAACCTATTAATAACAGTCACCTATCGCCAATCGGTGGGTGACTTTTTTATTTCCAAGACTTTTATATAGATTGAAACATCTATTTTTTATAAGTATAATTAAGGTTAATAATGAATTAACGAGGTGCGAAAGTGTTAGAAAAGTTTAAACCAACCTGGATGGTAAATACGATTTACAATGTTTCCCCCGACCAACTCAAGAAGGCCGGTGTTCGGGCGGTTTTTAGTGACCTGGATAACACGCTGATTGCTTGGAATAACCCCGATGGCACTCCTGAATTGCGTGAGTGGATGACTTCACTCAAGGAAGCAGGAATTCCACTGATCGTTATCTCCAACAACAGCAAAGACCGTGTGGCAAAGGCGACCCAAAGTCTCGACTTGCCATTCATTGCGCGTTCCATGAAGCCACTGAGCTTTGGTATTGCACGCGCACTGAAGAAGCTTGACTTGGATAAGTCAGAAGTCGTGATGGTCGGGGACCAACTCATGACTGATATGATTGCGGCTAATGAAGCAGGTGTCCGGAGTATCTTGGTAAAGCCACTGCTTGATACTGATAAGTGGGACACCCAAATTAACCGGTTCTTGGAACGAATTGTGTGGAAGAAATTAAACAAGAAATACCCAGATTTACAATGGCGGGAGGATTTGAATGACTGAACAAGATGAAACGTTGCGTTGTATTGGATGCGGCTCTGTGATCCAATCAGATGACCCAGACGCACTTGGTTACACTCCAGCATCTGCTGTGCAAAAGGGCCTGGAGACCGATGAATTATATTGCCAACGGTGCTTCCGTTTACGGCACTACAACGAAATCGCACCAGTTTCTTTAACTGATGATGATTTCCTGCGCTTATTGAGCCAGATCCGTGATGCCAACGCGCTGATTGTTTACGTCATTGACATCTTTGACTTTAACGGGAGCCTGATTCCGGGACTCCACCGTTTTGTTGGTGACAACCCTGTGTTACTCGTCGGCAATAAGGAAGATCTTTTGCCACGTTCTCTTCGCCGGACAAAGATTCGTGATTGGATCCGTCAGCAAGCTAACCAAGCTGGATTGCGCCCAATCGACACGGTCTTGGTATCAGCTAAGAAGAACCACGAGATCGACCAACTTCTTGAAACCATCGAAGACTACCGTGAAGGCCGTGATGTATACGTGGTTGGTGTTACTAACGTTGGTAAGTCAACGTTGATCAACCAAATCATCAAACAACGTACTGGGGTGAAGGACCTGATCACCACGTCCCGTTTCCCAGGTACGACATTGGATGAAATCGAAATTCCGCTCGATGATGGTCAAAAGCTGGTCGACACACCAGGGATTATTCATCCACACCAAATGGCTCACGTATTGTCAGCAAAAGCCCTCAAGATCGTGGCACCACAAAAGGAAATCAAGCCCCGGACTTACCAATTAGATCCGGAACAAACCATCTTCATCGGTGGAGTTGCACGCTTTGATTTTGAAAAGGGACCACGCTCTGGCTTTGTCACATACTTTGACAATGACCTGAAGCTTCACCGGACCAAGCTGGAAAACGCCGATAGCTTCTATGAAAAGCACTGTGGGGACCTTCTGACGCCACCAACGGCCGATGAATTAGACGAATTCCCACCACTGCAACGCGAAGAATTCCATGTCGACGAAAAGAGTGACATTGTCTTCGAAGGACTTGGCTGGGTCACTGTTCCAGCCGGCGTAACTGTCGCAGCATGGGTGCCAAAGGGCGTCGGTGCATTAGTGCGCAAAGCAATGATTTAATTGAGGTAAATAATGAAATTAAGAGGAAAACAAAAACGATTTTTACGAGCAGAAGCCAACCACTTACAACCACTGTTCTCAGTAGGTAAGGAAGGTTTGACTGACAATTGGCTGGCCCAATTAGATGGTGCATTAGACCGTCGTGAATTGATCAAGGTCAACATTCTGCAAAACTCTGACGCGACTACTGATGAGGTGCAAGAATTTATCGAATCCAACACCAACATCCAAGTCGTGCAAACAATCGGTCGGGTCCTTGTATTATTCAAGGTTTCCGCAAATAAGGACATGCGTAACCTGTCAGAACGGGTTGCTAACATCTAGTGAGGTAGGCTAATCATGCAGGGCGTTGAAGTATATTCAAGACATAAGCCGGCCATCCTCGTCCAACCGGTTGGTAAACCTAAGCGCCACCGGATCGGCATCTACGGCGGGACATTCAACCCCGTCCACAACGCCCATCTGATGGTAGCGGACCAGGTCGGCCATGCACTGTGCCTGGAGAAGGTCAAATTAATGCCAGACGCAATCCCACCACATGTCGATCACAAATCGGCGGTCAGCGGTGACTTGCGTTTGCGGATGCTTGAGCTGGCGATCGAGGGGAACCCGATGCTAGCTGTTGAAGACTACGAGCTGAAAAAGGGTGGCGTGTCTTACACCTATGACACGATGAAGTACATGACCGAACAGCATCCGGATACTGATTTTTACTTCATCATCGGTGGGGACATGGTCGATTACCTCGATAAGTGGTTCCGGATTGACGACCTCGTCAACTTGCCACGTTTCCACTTTGTCGGCGTGCGGCGTCCCCATGCCCAAAACGACACCAAGTATCCTGTCGTCTGGGTGGACATTCCGGAATTTGATATTAGTTCAAGTAGCATTCGTAATCGGATCCGACTTGGGCAATCTATCAACTACCTGGTGCCGGCAAAAGTCGCTGAATTTATGAAGGAGCATCATTTATACCAATGACGGAAGAAATTACATATTCACACAACTACATTCCGCTGACCCGCGATGAGTTAGTTGCCCGTCTGCGTGAAGCTTTACGTGACCACCGTTTTGAACATGTCCTGCGTGTCGAACAAACTGCGATCGAATTAGCGAAGGCCAACCACGTCGATGTTGAAAAAGCCAGCATTGTCGGCCTGTGCCACGATTATGCCAAGCAACGTCCTGACCAAGATTTTATTGATGAAATCAAGAATAAGCACATGGATCCGGACCTGCTGAATTACGGAAACGCGATCTGGCACGGAATTGTCGGCGCGGAATTGCTCAAAGACGAGCTCGGTATCATGGATGAAGAAATTCTAAATGCCGTCCGCAAGCATACGACTGGTGCGGCTAACATGACACTGCTCGATCAGGTGCTCTACATGGCCGACTACATCGAACCGGGGCGTGACTTCCCGGGTGTCGATAAGGCGCGTGAAATTACTACAAAGAACCTGCAGGCAGGGGTGGCATATCAAACCAAACAAACCCTGCTCTACCTCGTTGAACGAAACAGCCCGGTCTACCCACGGACGCTTGAAACATACAACGCCTGGGTACCGGCATACCAAAAGGAGATTGATTAATTAATGGATAGCAAGCAATTATTGGAAATGGTTGTTAAGGCTGCGGATGGTCGCCGCGCTGAAGACATTGTCGCATTGCAAGTTGACCAAATTAGCCCAATGGCAGACTACTTTGTCATCATGACTGGTGGTTCTGACCGTCAAGTACAAGCCATCACTGAAGCAATCGTGGAAAAGGCACACGAAAACAAGTTGGAAATCGGTAGTGTGGAAGGTAAGAACCATGCTAAGTGGGTATTAATCGACCTCGGGGATGTTGTTGCACACGTCTTCCGTGAAGAAACCCGCGAATTCTATAACTTGGAAAAGCTCTGGTCTGATGCACCACTTGTTAACCTGAGTGATTGGGTAATTGAAGAATGATTTACCAAAATTTTGCCCAATTGTATGACGAGTTATTTGATGACGAACTTTACCAGGAATGGTGCGATTACACGACTAATCAACTTACTCCAGGCTGTGAGACCGTCTTGGACCTCGCTGGTGGGGCAGGCCGGTTAGCGTGCTTAATGGCAAAAAAAGGCTATCAAGTAACCGTCGCGGACTTCTCTGATGACATGTTGGCTTTGGCTGAACAACATGCAGAAGAGAATGGTGTTGAGCTGAATCTTCTCAATGCCGACATGCGGGATTTAAGTGGGTTACCACAGTATGACGCCGTGACCTGCTATGCAGATTCTTTCTGCTACCTCGACGACATAGATGACCTGAAGACTGCATTTACGCAAGTCTACGAACACCTGAAAGACGGTGGTGTGTTCCTGTTTGACATGATCACGCCTTACAAGACCGATGTTGTCTACCCAGGATACATGTTTAATTACGAGGACGAAAACCACGAGCGCGCCTTTATGTGGCAAAGCTTTGCAGACGATGATGTCCCAGGTGGCGTTATCCACGAACTGACATTTTTCAACCAGCTTCCGGACGGCAATTACCAGCGCGTTAGTGAAACTCACTTTGAACGCTCATTTGCACTGGAAGAAATCGCGGATGCTATTACTGAGGCCGGATTTAAGGGTTTGAACGTCACCGCAGACTATGGTAAAAGTGATCCCCAAGATGACACTGAACGTTGGTTTTTTAAATGTGAAAAGTAGGTGAAAAGATGCAAGCAGTCGGAATGGTGGTAGAATTTAACCCGTTTCACAATGGTCACAAATACTACGTCCAACAAGCTAAAGAGCAGTCGGGCGCAGACGTATCCGTGGCAGTGATGAGCGGAAATTTTACCCAACGCGGCGAGCCCACGATTGTCGATAAGTGGCAACGGACCCAGGCGGCACTCGCAAACGGGGTTGACCTGGTCGTGGAACTGCCCGTTTTTTCTGCTTGCCAACCTGCACACAGATTTGCTGCCGGGGCGCTGTCGATTTTGAACGAGTTAGGTGTCTCGACAGTTGCGTTTGGGGCTGAACACCCGGATTGGGATTTTCTCTCGCTCGTAAAGGCGTCTGAGAGCTTCTCTGACGGCGATATGAAGAACTACACCGCAACTTATGCGACCCAGTTCAACAGCCTCCTGTCGGCCCAGACTGGCGTTAGTTTAACTGATCCCAATGATATCTTGTCTTTTGCCTACAATAAGGCTGCGTATGACAACGGCTACCAGTTTGACCTGATGCCAATTCAGCGCGTCGGTAGCGACTACCATGACGAGCGCATATCGGGGGAGGTTGCTTCCGCGAGTGCAATCAGAAAGGCGATCACAGACGGCACCGATTACAGTCACACGGCTCCGGCAGAAATGTTAGAGCGCTTGGCTGAAGTGCAAACAGTGCCGAGCTGGCAAACCCTGTATCCGCTCTTGCGCAACCAATTGATTCAAGCTCCGGTAGAACAGCTCCGCCAGACCTACCAGATGGCTGAGGGGCTCGAGTATCGGATGAAGGACTGTGCACAGCGGTCACTGGATTTTGACCACTTCATTCACGGTGTTAAAACCAAGCGTTACACCTTTGCGCACCTGTTGCGGCTCTGTTTATACACGACCCTGCAGATCACCGAAGAAGAATTAGCGGGCCACGTTGCGCAGCCTTATATACATATTTTAGGTTTTACCAAAAAAGGTCAGGAATACTTGCACCAAGTAAAAAAGCAGGTTGAAATGCCACTTTTTACCAAGGTTGACCAGGATATGAAAGACGAACTCTGCGCTCTGGATTACCGCGCTGGCAAGCTTTACCAGACTTTCACAGCGGTCGAACAAGACCTGAAACACGCACCAATTATTTTGCGTTAAAGTATGATAAAATCTTGATAGATGTCGAATTGGTCCACTGTCAAGGAAAAAACATTGACAATTGACCAGGTAGACTAGTATAATTGCAAATGTTGCATTAGGAGGTTAGTACGATGAAATGGTCCTTATCAGAGCTACATCGTTATCAAAATGAACCACTTCATTTCGAAAGTACTTTTGACCTGAACGCATCATTAACGAAGCTATTTCCTGATACTATCTTAGGCGTTGAGCCTGTTGATGTTGATGGATATGTGACTTATGACGATGGTGATGCCACGATTAGCGCCACTGTAAAGACGACGCTGACTGTCCCATCTAGTCGTTCGTTGACACCCGTTCAGTTACCAATCAACTTTACTTTCACTGAGGCTTACACCGATGATCGCGCACACCTTGCTCGTTACGAGGAGGATGATGTTGTCTTCTTACTAGATGACGACAATGACACGATTGATTTCGATACTGCCTTAGCTGAGAATATCGTTGAACAGGTTCCGATGCGGGTGCTTTCTGCGGATGAAGAGGCCGGCAAGCCGATGCCAACTGGCCAAGGCTGGTCAGTAATTGCTGAAGATGATTATGCGGCCGACAAGCAGAAAGTTGATAATGTTGATCCACGTCTCGCGAAGTTAAAAAAATTATTTCCTGATCAGGATGATAAAAAGTAGCGGACGGTTAAAAACCATTTGTGGATAATTCTATTGTAGGAGGTGTCAAACATGGCTGTTCCAGTACGGAAGACTTCAAAAGCTAAGAAGCGTATGCGTCGGGGTCACATTAAGTTAAGTGTCCCTGGTTTAACTCCTTGCCCAAACTGTGGTGAACTTCGCAAGTCACACATGGTATGCCCAGAATGTGGTTACTACGACGGCAAGCAAGTTGTTAACACTAACAACTAATTAAACAATAAAGGCCATTCCTCAGGCGCCGGACCTAGGATGGTCTTTTTTTTGTTCCATTAAAAAACGATAAATAATTTTGTTATCCACATAACATTTGATTAAAAATCTGTGATAGAATTGTTTTTGAATATCTAATTATGAGAGAAAAATAAGTAGGTGAAATTGATGAGTCGAATCTTAATAATCGAAGACGAAGAAAACTTAGCGAATTTTGTTGACCTTGAATTAAAGCATGAAGGTTACGACACAGACGTTGAGCTCAATGGTCGTGCCGGCCTTGACGCAGCATTAAGCGAAGACTTTGACGTGATTTTGTTAGACTTGATGCTTCCAGAATTGAATGGGATCGAAGTCGCACGTCGGGTTCGCGAAGTCAAGAACACACCAATTATCATTATGACTGCTCGTGACTCTGTGATCGACCGTGTATCAGGCCTTGATCATGGTGCTGATGACTACATCGTCAAGCCATTTGCCATCGAAGAATTACTCGCCCGTGTCCGTGCATTACTTCGCCGGATCCGGATTGAAGATGGTAGCAATAAGGGTCGCCAAACCACTGTTACTTACAAGGACATTACAATCGAAAAGGAAAACCGGATTGTTCACCGTGGCGACGAAATCGTTAGCCTGACGAAGCGTGAATACGAATTACTTTTGATTTTGATGGAAAACATTAACGTTGTATTGTCACGTAAGGAACTCTTGGCCAAAGTATGGGGATACGAAGCCAAGGTTGAAACTAACGTGGTGGACGTTTATATTCGTTATTTACGTAACAAGATCGACCGCGAAGGCCAAAAGAGTTACATTCAAACCGTTCGTGGTACAGGTTACGTAATTCGTTCCTAATAAAAGACAGGTAGAATTATGGAAAGCGGTCAAAAGAGTCGAAAATTTATTTCTTTACGGCTGAAGTGGGCCTTTGTGACCTCGCTGGGTTCTTTGATCATCTTCTTCATTGTGACCCTTGCGCTGTTTACGGCCTTCACACAAAATCTCTTCCGTCAAGAACAGGGTAACTTGAGGGCGGGGATGGGTGCTATCAGTCGGCAACTGTCAAAGAATGACGCTCCATTAACACGGGGCAGTATCGAAAAACTCCTGGATCCTGGTAATGATAAATCGATTATGAAAGGAGAAGATTACCGGCGCTCAGCAGTAAAAGAACTGAGCGATGGCCATCTGATTGTTCATATCTACAATCCCCAGGGAAAGCGGCTTTTGACTACGGGTAAGTTAGACGTTAGCCAGCCACTGGTTAACGAGCGACTAGTGAAGGTGTATGATGGGAGCAAACACCGGATCTTATTTGGCCACATGCCAATCTATTCGCAAAAGACGCGCCAGGTGATCGGTTACTTACAGGTTGAAAATGATTTAATGTCATACACCAAAAGTTATACGCAACTCAAGCTGGTCTGCATTCTCGCACTTGCGCTGGTTGTGATTGCTAGTGGACTGCTGGGATACTGCCTGTCATACTTCTTGCTACGTCCAATTTCTGATATCCATGATACTGTCAAGGTGATCAGCAAGGACCCTACCAAGGAGATTCGGGTACCAACATTGTACAGTAACGATGAACTGTCCGAATTGATTAACGTCTTTAACGAGATGCTTGATCGGACGCAACGTTACATCGAACAACAAAGTCAGTTTGTTAGCGACGTTAGCCACGAGCTGCGTACTCCAGTGGCCATTATTCAGGGGCATCTGGAAATGTTGGAACGGTGGGGTAAGGATGATCCAAAAGTCCTTGACGATTCGATCAACGCTTCCTTAGCCGAAACTAAGCGGATGAAGAATTTGGTCCAGGAAATGCTGGAATTGAGTCGTGCGGAACAAGTTGAAATCAACTTCCGCAACCAACGAACAGTTATCAATGACGTGGTATACCAGGTCTTTAATAACTTCAAGATGCTCTATACTGACTTTAATTTCACCCTTGATGACGACCTGGACGAATCCATCGAGGCTAACATCTACCGTGACCATCTTGAGCAGGTCCTGGTGATCCTGTGTGACAACGCGGTTAAGTATTCCACTGATCGCAAGCGCGTTCACCTGACGCTCTCACGGGGCCTGAATACCGTTGAAATCGGTGTCCAGGACTTCGGTGAGGGGATTGCGCCCGAGGACATTAAACGTGTCTTTGATCGCTTCTACCGGGTCGACAAAGCGCGGAGTCGGAAGAAGGGCGGTAACGGGCTTGGACTTTCCATTGCCCAACGTCTGATCGAGGGTTACCACGGTCGGATTAGCCTTGAAAGCTCTGTCGGTGCTGGTTCGCTCTTCAAGATTGAATTGCCAATCGCCCATGATGATGAGCCTGAAGATAAAAAATCCAAAGAAAAATAGATGAGTGATTTGTGTTCACTCATCTATTTTTGCGTTTAAATTAAAATTCCGTCACAGTGGTCGATTTCGTGTTGGACAATCTGCGCAGGGAAAGCCTCCAGTGGCAATTCCTGCTCCTTCCAGTCCTTGTCACGAAACTTCACCGTGATTTTTTCGTAGCGGGTTGTAGGGCGTTCACCGGTCAATGAGAGACAGCCTTCTTCTGTTTCGTACTTGCCAGACTTCTTCGTGATCACTGGGTTAAACATCAGTACAGGGAAGGGGCCAATCATTGCGATAATCACGCGTTTCTTAATCCCAATCATATTTGCGGCCATCCCAACACAGTGGTCACGGTTGGCCATCAGTGTATCCTGTAGGTCGGCGCCAACTTGCAGATCGGCTTTGCTTGCGGGCGTTGAGCGTTGCTGTAAGAAAGTGGTGTCTTTAACAATTTGCTTAATCATAATATCTCCTCAAAAAAGGCCACGGTTCGGAAATCCAAATCGTAGCCATAAATTTTAGTGGTGACGTTGCTTACCAGCGTTACTTGGGTGCTTTGGTTTATCATCACCAGTGTTTTTCAGTTGGTCAATTGCAGAAGCGGTTGGATCAACATCGATCACAGGAGCTTCCGGCATCTTGATTGGGTTCTTCTTTTGTTCTTCAGCAATTTGCTTCCGAATCTTAGGACGGTATGCGTTGATCATCAGTGTTTGCAGGATTGCGAATAAACCACCGATGAAGAAGTACAGACCTAATCCGGCAGAAGAAGTCAGTGAGATGAAGAAGGTCATGAATGGACTTAACCAGATGGCAGCTTTCATTTGCTTCTTTTGTTCTTCCGGCACACCTACCAAACCAAGGTAACTTTGCGCGGTGTATGCCAAAAATGACAGGACGGCAAAGATGATGCTTGGCTTACCCAGTGGCACCCCGAAGAAAGTGGAGTGGTAAAGGTCTGGGGAGTAGCGGATCGCAGCGTACAAAGCAGCGAAGACAGGCAGTTGGATCAGCAATGGCAGACAACCAATCCCACCGGTCAAACTGATGTTGTTGTCGCGGTAGAGGGCCATCATTTGTTGACTGATTGCAGCTTGTTCTTGTGGCGTCTTGGCAGCCTTTTGCTTGGCAGTCAATTCCTTGATCAGCGGTTGAACAGTTGCCATCTTTTCTTGGGTGATGGTCGACTTCTTCATTTGTTCAAACATCACTGGCAAAAGCACCATCCGGACGATCACCACGATAACGATGATTGCCCATCCGTAGTTGTTGCCGAAGTGAGATGCAAGCCATTCCATCAGGTGTTGGGTAGGCTTGGCCATGTGTTCGTAGACAAATCCATATGGCTTACCGCTCTTCGTCGTCCGCACACAACCACTTAGGGTCAAGAGCATCAGTGACAAAAGACCGGCAACCGTAATCTTTTTAACTTTCATGAAGTAAAGTTTCTCCTTAAAAATAGTAACAAAAATATTTTATCCTAAAATCTCTGGAAATTCTACCAGGATCGCCGAATTGTGAACGAAGTGTAGTTCTTGACCGTCCCGACTTTTTGGTCCACGTGATCGATCCGTGCATAGGGTGTCGGACCTTGTGAAATTTTATCGAGAAACTCAGCCACGACATCCTGTTCACCCTGGACTTCGAGGTAGACGTCGCCGTTGGGTAGGTTTTCAACAAATCCGGACACATCATAGTGAGTTGCAATATCGTAGCAGCCCCAGCGGAAGTCAACGCCCTGGACCCGACCACGATATGTCATTTGGTAGTTAATCATTTGGCCCTCCTAAAATTCAATCTTTGTATATATTGTACTACAAGCTTTCATGGTATAATTAGATAAAGGAAAGGTGGTTTAAATGGAAGAATTAACATCTGTTCACAACCAACGCGTTAAAAATTGGAAGAAGCTTCAAACCAAGAAGTTCAGAAAAGAAAGTGGCCAGTACCTTTTAGATGGCTGGCACCTAGTCAATGAGGCCGTAAGATCTGGGCACCACATCAATGAATTGATCGGGACATCCGAACAACTCGCTGCTCACCCAGAGCTGATCGAATTGGCTGATCAGGCATTCGCAGTGACGCCCGAAATCATGCGCCACATCACTGATACTGTGACTCCACAGGGAATCGCAGCCGTGGTGGACTTGCCTGACTCACACCGCGTACCAGAAGACATCTCTGGTGCATGGCTTTTTCTCGACCGGGTACAAGATCCAGGTAATGTTGGTACGATGGTGCGGACTGCAGACGCTGCAGGATTTGCCGGTGTCGTTGTCTCCAACCGTTCAGCTGACATCTTTGGCCCTAAAGTAGTGCGGTCTATGCAGGGGAGCCAGTTCCACCTGCAATTGCTTGAAGGTGACCTCCGCAAGTGGATCGCTAACTTCAAGGAGATTGGTGCACCAGTCTATGGCACCCAGCTCAACCCGGCAGCCAAGAACTTCCGCGACGTTCGCCCTGGTGCTACCTTCGCCCTGATTATGGGAAATGAAGGACAGGGGATGTCTGACGAATTGCTTTCACAGACCACCGATAATTTATATATCCCAATGCGCGGGGATGCTGAATCCCTTAACGTCGCTATTTCAGCAGGGATTTTAATGTTTCAACTTAATCAAGAATTAGCCGATTAGCTTTTTGGTTTTCTTTTTACCGAACAATAGGTATAATTAAAGTTACGAAAAGAAAAGGGGTATTCGATGAAGACAAAGAATGAATGGCGAAATGATCCTGAGTATGTTGCAATCGTTAGTGACTTATTAGCACAGCCAGCAGTTCAAAAGCTCGCTGATTACATCCAACACCATCATTCTAACCGCCTGCAGCACTCCATTGCGGTTTCTTACGACAGTTATCGTATTGCAAAGCGCCTGCGTTTAGATTATCGATCCACGGCTCGTGCTGGACTTTTGCACGACCTGTTTTACTATGACTGGCGGACGACAAAGTTCGATTTAGGTACCCACGCCTTTATTCATCCACGGGTAGCTCTGCGCAATGCCGAGAAGATTACTCCGTTGAATGATAAGGAAAAAGATATTATCTTAAAGCATATGTTTGGTGCAACTTTGGCCGTACCACGTTACCCGGAGAGCTTGATTGTTTCTCTGGTCGACGACTTTGAAGCAGAGCACGAATTCTTCAGCCCACTGCGCGCAAAGTTACGGCGAAAGATCAAGAAACGTCGCATGAAGACGACTTGGTAGGGGGATTTTTTTACAATGCAAGAAATGACTGAATATGATTGCAAGCTCTGTCCAAAATTTACCCACACGTTTATGGTGTTGGGCAAGAAGTGGAATGGCTTAATCATCGAGGCCTTGCTTGAAAATAAAAAGATGCGTTTCAAGGAGATCGCTGATGTAATCACCAAGTGCAGTGACCGTGTTCTCTGCGAACGATTAAAGGAACTCGAAGAAGAAGGAATTATTGTCCGGAGCAGTGATGAAGGCTGCATGCGGGTCGATTATTCATTGACTCAAATGGGTCTGGAATTGGCTCCAGTCATGGAAGCCCTTCACGATTGGAGTAACAAGTGGTGCTAATTTCCGCTTGACCTAATTAGTTTGAATGGCTAAAATGGGAGAGTAATTAAAAGCAATGACGAAAACTAGTAGCCAGATCGGTCTGACAGAGAGCCGCTTCAGATTCTGTGAGAAGTGACCAGTACCGTATGGTGAATTTCATTTTCAGAGCTGATACGTAATGGTATTCCGGTAGATCACCGTTATTGATCGTCTAGAGTGTATTGGTCATGTACCAATAAACTAGGGTGGTACCGCGAAGCTTCGTCCCTATATGGGATGGAGCTTTTTTTATTTATCAAAGGAGTGAAAACATGGGATTGAAAGAGAAACTGACTGAACTTCGTAATGAAGGTCTGGCAGAAATCAAGAATTCTAAAGATCTGAAGAAGATCAATGAAGTACGTGTCAAGATGCTTGGTAAGAAGGGTCCAATCACCAACGTTTTACGTGGAATGAAGGATCTGACCGCTGAAGAACGTCCAGTAGTTGGTCAATTTGCTAACAAGGTCCGCGACGAACTGACTCAAGCAATCGAATCACGTCGCGAAGAATTAGAACAAGCTGCGATGAACGCACAACTGGAAGCTGAAAAGCTCGACGTGACCTTACCAGGGACACCAGTTGCACAAGGTCAACCACACGTCATCCAACAAATCATTGACCAAGTGGTAGACCTCTTCGTATCAATGGGTTACGAAGTTGCGGTTGGTGACGAAGTAGAACAAGAAGTCTACAACTTTGAAAAGTTAAACCTGCCTAAGGACCACCCAGCTCGTGATATGCAAGATACTTTCTACGTGACTCCATCTGTCTTGATGCGGACACAAACTTCTCCAATGCAAGCACGGATGTTGGAAAAGCACGACTTTAAGCAAGGCCCACTTAAGATGATTTCACCAGGTAAGGTTTACCGTCGCGACACAGATGACGCTACTCACAGTCACCAATTCAACCAAATTGAAGGGATGGTTGTCGGTAAGCACATCACCATGGCTGACTTGAAGGGTACTTTGGAAACTATCGCCCAATCACTGTTCGGCGACAAGCTCCAAGTCCGTCTCCGTCCTAGCTACTTCCCATTCACCGAACCATCTGTAGAAGCTGATATTACTTGTTTCAACTGTATGGGTAAGGGCTGTGCCATCTGTAAGCACACCGGTTGGATTGAAGTACTTGGTGCCGGTATGGTTCACCCAAACGTTCTCAAGATGTCTGGTGTTGACCCAGAAGTATACGGTGGTTTCGCCTTTGGGTTAGGACCTGACCGTTTCGCAATGCTGAAGTACGGTGTAGATGACATCCGTAACTTCTACCAAAATGACGTTCGTTTCCTGAACCAGTTCGACAAGAAAGGATAATCTAAATGAAAGTATCATTACAATGGCTTAAAGAATACTTAGATATCGATGTTGAACCCCGTGAATTGGCGGAAAAGATTGCACGGACTTCCGTTGATATCAATGATGTTTACTCACTTTCAGACGGCCTCAAGAAGATCGTAGTCGGTCACGTCAATGAATGTGAAGTTCACCCTGACTCTGACCACCTCCACGTCTGCCAAGTTGATGTAGGTGAAGACGAACCAATCCAAATCGTCTGTGGTGCACCAAATGTCGCTGCTGGCGAAAATGTTATCGTGGCTCTTCACGGTGCCCGGATCGGTGATAATGTAAAGATCAAGCGCGGTAAGATCCGTGGTGTGGAATCAAACGGTATGCTCTGTGCACTCCAAGAACTTGGTTTCAGCGAAAAGATCTCACCAAAGAACTACGAAGATGGTATTTACTTACTGCCTGAAGACGCTAAGCCAGGCGAATCTGTCTTCCCAATTCTCGGTATGGATGATGTGATTATCGATACTGACTTGACTCCTAACCGTGGTGACATGCTTAGTATCTACGGTAACGTCAACGACATCGCTGCCTTCTATGGCCTCAAGCCTCACTTCAAGGAATTGGCTGTGAAGGAAAACGGCGATGAAAACACCAGCGACCTGGTTGAAGCTGACGTGGATGATAAGGAAATCGCACCAACCTTCAAGCTCCGTGTGATCAAGGATGTAAAGGTTGCTGAAAGTCCACTTTGGCTCCAAATCAAGCTCTGGAACTCCGGTATCCGTCCAGTGAATAACGTGGTCGACGTGACTAATTACGTTCTCCTGAAGTACGGTCAACCTCTGCACAGCTACGACTACGACCAACTTCCAGGTCACAAGTTCAGCGTTCGCCACGCCAAGAAGGACGAACCATTCGTTACCTTGGACGGGGATGACCACAAGTTGCTCGATACTGACATCGTGGTTACTGCTGACGACAAGCCAGTTGCCTTAGCTGGTACAATGGGTGGTCAAGGTACTGCCGTTTCTGACAGCACCACCACTGTTGCACTGGAAGCTGCCATCTTCAACTCCATCATGGTTCGTAAGCAAGCTCGCCGTCTCGATTTGCACAGTGAATCATCCATGCGTTTCGAACGTGGTATCAACCCAGCAACTGTCGAAACTGCCCTGAACGAAGCAGCGGAAATGATCGCTGAATTGGCTGGCGGTAAGGTAACCAAGGGGATCGTCGCTGGTTCTGATACTCCTGCAGAAGAAAAGCAAATCACGCTTTCTCTTGCACGCATCAACCACGTCCTTGGTACTGACCTTGATATGGACGCTGTACGTGACATCTTCGACCGGCTTGCATTTGACAACGCCGTGGACGGGGATGACGCACTCACTGTCACTGTTCCAGCTCGTCGTTGGGATATCTTCGTTGCTGCTGACTTATACGAAGAAATCGCCCGGATCTACGGTTACGACAACTTGCCATCCACTCTGCCAGTGATGACGCGGAACCAAGGTGGATTGAGCCCACGTCAAAAGTTCATCCGTGCTACCCGTCATGACATGGAAGGTATGGGTCTGACCCAAGCACTTTCATACTCACTGACTACCGAAGACAAGGCTAAGCAATTCCAAATCGAACCACTGGATCAACCAATGATGCTCGACTTCCCAATGAGCTCTGACCACGTGGCTACCCGGATGAGCCTGATCTCAGGACTTCTGATTGACATCGCATACAACGTTGCACGGAAAGTTGACAACGTGGCATTGTACGAACAAGGTCGTGTCTTTTTGCCAAAGGGTGGCGAACGTCCTGAAGAACAAGAACACTTGGCAGGTGCAATCACTGGCCAAATGCTCGCTAACTCATGGAACCATGACGACAAGCCAGTCGACTTCTTCCAAATCAAGGGAATCGTTGAACGCTACCTGCACAACCTCGGCATTGACGGAAAGATTTCATATGTTGCTGATTCTAGCCGGGCCGAAATGCACCCTGGTCGGACTGCCAACATCATGATTGACGACACACTCGTTGGTTATGTTGGTCAAGTTCACCCAGCTACTGCCAAAGCTTACAAGGTTCCTGACACTTACGTCTTCGAACTTAACCTCGAACAATTACTTGCAGCGGACAAGATTGAAAATGAGTACCACGCAATCAGCAAGTACCCAGCAATCACCCGTGACATGGCTCTGTTGGTTGACACAACTGTCACTAACGAAGACGTGCTCGCAATTGTCGACAAGCGTGGTGGCGCATTCCTGAAGAACGTCCACCTGTTTGACGTATACAGTGGTGCACACCTTCCAAAGGGTAAGAAGTCATTGGCTTACACGTTGACTTATCAAGACGACAATGATACATTGACTGAAGACCAAGTTAATAAGGCTTTTGATAAAGTTACTAACGCAATTAAAGAAGAATTGTCTGCGGAAATCCGTTAATGCAGGCGTGGGGGACTCTGGCATCTGTCAGTATCCCCTTTTCTTAACAGGTGATTAATATGGATACAGAAACACTAAAACGACAAAATCGAATCGTCTTGATTATCCTGGCAATTCTTGCGGTAATCGTGATTGGACTGCGCCAGTATTTCAACTATTCATTGACACCCGTGGATTCTGCCAACCACACGACTGTCACCGTGACCATCAAATCGGGTTCTACTGATCGGCAGGTTGCGCAAGTCTTGGAGAAAAAAGGGCTGGTCAAGAGCGGATATGTCTTTCGCTACTACCTCCAGACTCACAAGACGAGTGGAGTTAAAGCCGGTACGTTTAGCCTTTCACGGTCCATGACGGTGCCAGAAATCACGCAGGAATTACAGACAAGTCACGCAGCAAGGAGTTAATCTAAAGTTGCCCGCGTGCCGTAAGTGCTGTATACTATTTCAGATTAGATAAAAAGGGGAGCAACTTTATTCATGAGCAATCAAGATAAGAAACGGCCAATCATCATTGGTGTCACTGGTGGATCAGGTAGTGGTAAGACCACTGTTAGTCGTGCAATTTACGACGCAATGAATGGACAAGACATCCAGATCATCACTCAAGACACTTACTACAATGATCAGGCTGATATGACGATGGACGAACGTAAGGCGGTCAACTACGACCACCCACTGGCATTTGACAATGAACTGTTGGTTGAACAACTGGCAGCTCTGCGCAACAATCAGGCGGTTGAGATGCCCGTTTACGACTACAAGGAATATACTCGTTCCACTGACACTGTCCACGTTGAACCAACTGAAATCATCATTTTGGAGGGGATTTTGATTCTCGCTGACGAGAAGTTGCGTGACCTGATGGATATCAAGGTTTACGTTGACACCGATGACGATATTCGGATTATTCGTCGGATCAAGCGTGATATGGCCGAACGGGGTCGTTCACTTGATTCCATTATCAACCAATACCTCGCGACGGTTAAGCCAATGTTCCACCAATTCATCGAACCTACGAAGCGTTACGCTGACGTGATTGTTCCTGAAGGTGGGGAAAACACCGTTGCGATCGACCTGCTTACGACCAAGGTACGCGATATCTTAGTCAAGCGCGGTCACACTTTATAAAATCGGTTTACAAGCTGTTAAAGTAATGGTAATGTACTTTTGTATTAAATGTGAGGAGTGAATTACATGGCTGAAGAAAAGACTTACCCAATGACTAAAGAAGGTAAGATCAAGCTCGAACAAGAACTTGAAGAATTTAAGATGAAGCGTCGTCCAGAAGTTATCCAACGTATCAAGATCGCCCGTAGTTACGGTGACCTTTCTGAAAACTCAGAATACGAATCAGCTAAGGACGAACAAGCTATGGTAGAAAGTCGGATTGCACAAATCGAAAACATGTTGCAATACGCTGAAATCATTGACAACGAAGACGTTGACAAGGATGAAGTTACCATGGGTCGTGAAGTTACTTTCCAAGAACTTCCAGACGAAGAACCAGAAACCTACACCATCGTCGGTGAATCAGAATCTGACCCTCTGAGTGGTAAGATTTCCAACGAATCACCAATGGCTAAGGGTATGCTTGGTCACAAGGTCGGCGAAGAAGTCGAAATCGAAATTCCAAACGGTACCATGACGGTCAAGATTTTGGAAGTTAAGTAAGAGCATAACAAAAGGGCGTTGCCGTATATCGCGGCAG
>JAUMUE010000019.1 GCA_030530845.1 Limosilactobacillus sp. | reverse complement strand
ACTAAAAACGGTAATGGTGGAAAATCATTCCATCATTACCAAATATTGTAGAACCGTTTTAAAAATCCATTCTATAATTGCCTAAATGTTGCAATTGCACGCTACGTAAGGTAAACTATTAAAGTATGTAAAAGGCCATTTTTTGGTCAAATTGATTGTAATTGGAGGAAATAAAATGTCAGCAAAATGGGAACGCGATAGCGAAGCCAGCAAAGGCACTTTAACCTTTGACATTGATGTTGAAACTATTAACAAGGGAATCGACGAAGCATTCGCCGAAACTCGTAAGAAGATTACCGTACCAGGTTTCCGTAAGGGCCGTGTACCTCGTCAAATCTTTGACCAAATGTACGGTGAAGAAGCATTATACCAAGATGCTTTAAACAAGGTATTGCCAGAAGCCTACAGCGCTGCTGTTGAAGAAGCTGGTATCAAGCCAGTTGCTCAACCACAAATCGACATTAAGAGCATGGAAAAGGGTCAACCTTGGACTATTACTGCTGAAGTTGATGTTGAACCAGAAGTTAAGCTTGGTGAATACAAGGGTATGGAAGTTCCTGCTCAAGACACCACTGTTTCTGACGCTGATGTTGATGCTGAAATCGAAAAGAAGCGTCAACAACAAGCTGAATTGGTTCTTAAGGAAGGTAAGCCAGCCGCTAATGGCGACACTGTCGTAATCGACTACAAGGGTAGCATCGATGGTGAAGAATTTGCCGGTGGTTCAGCTGACAACTACTCACTTGAATTAGGTTCAGGTTCATTCATCCCAGGTTTCGAAGACCAATTAATTGGTGCAAACTCTGGTGACGACGTGGACGTTAAGGTTACTTTCCCAGAAGATTACCACGCTGACAACCTCGCAGGTAAGGAAGCACTCTTCAAGGTAACTGTTCACGAAATCAAGGAAAAGCAACTTCCTGAATTGAACGACGAATTCGCTAAGGACGTTGACGAAGACGTTGAAACTCTCGACGCTTTGAAGGACAAGGTTCGCAAGCAACTCGAAGAACAAAAGGAAGACCAAGCTAAGGCTGCTATTGAAGACGCTGCTATCGAAAAGGCAGTTGCAAACGCAGACATTCAAGCTATTCCACAATCAATGTTGGACGAAGATATTAACCGTCAAATGCAACAATACCTCGGTGGTATGCAACAACAAGGTATCAACCCACAAATGTACTTCCAAATCACTGGTACTACTCAAGATGATTTGAAGAAGCAATTTGCTGCTGATGCTGAACAACGTGTTAAGACTAACTTGGTACTCCAAGCTATCGTTGACGAAGCTAAGATCGAAGCTACTGATGACGAAATCAAGGCTGAAATCAAGGACTTGGCAGGTCAATACGGCATGGACGAAGATGCTGTTGCTAAGGCATTGACTAAGGACATGTTGGCTCACGATATCAAGATCAAGAAGGCCGTTGACATGGTTGCTGACTCAGCAAAGCAAGTTAAGGCTGACAAGTAAGATCTAAAATAGATAAGTAATTATCAAACGGCAAACGCCCGGGTACTCTGTAACTAGTATGCAGAGTGCTCGGGCGTTGCTTATTGAAATAATAATTAGGAGTAAGCATTTATGTTGAGAAATAAAACATTAATCAGTAAGATATCCAAGGTGATGCCATTTGTTGTCACTGCGATAGCTTCCTTGGTTGTTTTAATACAACGATTTGACTTCCAAGCATACCTGAATATGAGTTCTCATGTTAGTTTAAGGTATTTACCAACTAATGCTAAAACACTTACTTTTGTTTTAGCAATGATTGTTTTTGGGGCGGTTTATGGAAGAAAAGACATTAAATATGGAGAAGCAGTAAAATATTGGATTGTTACTGAATTTTGTCTGTTATTTTTCTACCCATTTTATATGTACCAACAGGGTAAAAATTTTCGGATGTGGAGCATGTTTGGAATTGTTTTTCCAATCTTAACCGGTACTTCTAGCATATTTTCTGCTGTAATCATAAGTATAATTCTTCAACCTATAATCAAGAAAAGCATGGATAAGGTTACTATTAGGCAATCGTTTACTGTGCTTGTAACATTAACGTTATTTAGTTTTATTTCATCAGCTGGAATGTTTGATGTAACAAATACATTAACTAGCGTATATTTAGTTTTGTATTTTGCTTGGGGGATGTTACTTAGTAGATTTAGTTTTACCCTTAAGAAAAAATTAGTTGCAGTGCTAGTAGCAGTTGCCTCGTTTACTCTGATAAATGAGGGGGGGGTACTAGGACCCCAGCTATATCAACAGGTTCAAACTAATTGGAATCCATTACTTTTCTCAAGCTTAACTTCACCTCTAATCTTGACGGTGTCTGCAAGTATTTTTGCTATTTTTGAAAAGTATATAAAGGAACTTAAACCGGTATTATTACAAATCATGCTAACATCTGCCGTGTGTTGGCAGTCACCAATTTTCGGGAATATATTCCAACCGATTTCTTTTACACATTCAATTACAATCAATCGATTATTAATTGCTGTAATATTAGAAGGTGTTATCTGGGGATTATCATACTTGTTTGTTTATTTAACATCTAAAAGCAAGGGAATCAGCCAGATTATTGATGGATTCGATCAACCTAGTAGTTTTACCAATTTTGTAGAATATTTCTGGGCCAAAGTAGGATCATTTATCCAAAAACATAGGGTTGTATTGTGTACTTGGGTATGGTTTTACTTATTATCTTGGGCCTCAATCTTTATAGTTTCGAACAAAGGCAAAATCAACTTCGGGTTTGGACAAACTCCTGATGTTTTGATATATTTTCTTTCACATCAATTTTTTACTATCATCTTTACCACTTTGTTTATTTATGCATTGTTCAATATTGCATATTTTATTGTAAGGAGATATTGGACTTCGAATATATTAACAAGCATTATCGTTATAGCTTGGTCAGTTGCAAATAGGATTAAATTGACTTATCGTGGTGAGCCAATTTACCCTGCTGATTTCAACGAATTAGTAAATTGGAATTCTTTGGCACATATGCTAGATAAGCAAATTTGGATCTATGCTTTAATAGTGGTTATCGTTCTTAGCTTTGCATTAATAGTATTGGAGAGAAAAACTAACCTAGACTATTCTGTTGGTTTTAAGCGTAGTTTCATTTGGTTAATTCTAAGTGTTTGTTTATTTATTACTCCAAGATGGTTCAACCATGAGGGGACTTTTATCTATAATGCGAACCTTGCTTTTGATAATGGTGACTATGGATTTCATAATCCTGTCACTGGATTACAAACATCTGGTCCTATCTTAAACATTTTGGATTTTATTGATATCAACGCAATGAAAGAGCCAGAAAACTACAGTGAATCTTCAATTGAGAAAATTAGTAATAAGTATCAAAAGGTTGCTAATAACATTAACGCAGAACGTAAAATGAATGTCAGTGATCAAACTGTGATCTTTAATTTAAGTGAATCATTTATTGATCCATACATGGCTCCTGGTGTTAAGATCAAGGGTCACGATCCAATTCCATTTATTCGGTCAATGCAAAACAGATCTACGTACGGAAAGATGCTTTCCACTGGATATGGTGGGGATACCGCAAATATGGAATTCCAAGGTTTGACAGGATTTACACTTGGGTTGATGTCAATACCAACATTAGTTGCGTATACTCAAGTTGTTCCATACCATCCTTTCTTCCCAACGATTGGTATGAACTTCAAATATAAGTCAGCCATTCATCCATTTGACGGTACTTTCTATTCTAGAATTGAAGATTATCAAAGATTCAGCTTTAATAAATTTGCTTACTTTGGATCTAAGTACAAGATTTACGATCAAAAGAAGATTGATGATAATCCAAACGATTCTGACTTCACACTGTACTACAATGCTTTGCACCAAATTGATTCGCGCAAGGGTGGTCAATTTATCAGCTTGCTGTCGATTCAGAATCACATGCCTTACAATAATTGGTACAAGCATAATGAGTACAAGGGCAAGGTATTTGGGAAATACCTAGACAATGACGAAGTTCGTACTTCATTTGCGACGTACGTGAAGGGAACTGAATACACCGATAAAGCCGTAAAGAAGTTTATTAACCATATCGACAATATTGATAAGCCGATTACGATTGTTTTCTACGGTGATCACTATCCTGGAATTTTGAACTCTGACCTGATTTACAAATATCCAATCAGACTCCACTCCACCCGCTACTTCATTTACTCCAATAAGTACGCGCGTGAACACGGTGCCAAGACCAAACTCGACACTAATTACAACTACGTCAACACGTCTGAATTCATCCCAATGATGTTGGAACAAACTGACAGCAAGGTGACTGCATACCAGGCGCTCTTGACTGAGGTACATAAGAAGTTGCCTGCAATTACAATTAATTATGACGGTGGAAAAGGGTTTGAACTGATTGACCATGAAACTGGTAAGAAGGTGGATCAAAAGACCTTGACGCCTGAACAAAAAGAGCTGCTCCATGATTACGAGCTGGTTCAATATGACATGAACGTCGGTAAATCATACGCACTCAAAAACACTAATTTCTACGGTAAACTCAAGTAAAATCACGTATACGACCCAGGGGAAAAGCCTCCTGGGTCGTTTTACTTTAGAGACTTTTGGTTCGTATTTGATAACGAAATTTGGTATTATTATTTCATAGGCTTTAGAGGAGGTTTATAAATGTTTGAAGATACCAGTGGAAATATAGCTCATTGCTCATTCTGCGGTAAGTCCGAGGATGAAGTATTAAAGATTGTAGCTGGACCAGGCGTTTATATCTGTAATGAATGTGTTGATTTGTGCCAACAGATCATTAAGCAAGAATTGGCGGAAGATAACGCAAAGAATACTTTCCGCGTCCCAAACCCATCAGAAATCGTGGGAGAATTAGACGACTATGTAATCGGCCAAAGCGCAGCCAAGAAGACTCTGGCCGTTGCGGTCTACAACCACTACAAGCGTGTTAATTCCATGATGACCGGTGATAACAACGATACTGAGCTCCAAAAGAGTAACATCGCTGTGATCGGTCCAACGGGTTCAGGTAAGACTTACTTGGCTCAATCATTAGCACGGATTTTAAACGTACCATTTGCGATCGCTGACGCAACTACTTTGACTGAAGCAGGATACGTTGGTGAAGACGTTGAAAACATCATTTTGAAGTTGCTCCAAGCGGCTGATTTCGATGTTGAACGTGCTGAAAAGGGTATTATTTACATCGACGAAATTGATAAGATCGCGAAGAAGAGTGAAAACGTCTCAATCACGCGTGACGTCTCCGGTGAAGGTGTTCAACAAGCACTTTTGAAGATCTTGGAAGGGACAATTGCTAACGTTCCGCCTCAAGGAGGTCGTAAGCACCCACAACAAGAATTCATCCAAGTCGACACCAGCAACATCTTGTTCATCGTTGGTGGTGCCTTCGATGGGATCGAAAATATCGTGAAGGAACGGATTGGTGAAAAGACGATTGGTTTTGGTACCAACTCCGCAGAACGCGCAGAGATCAACGAAAAGAACATCCTTCAACACGTGATTCCAGAAGACTTGCTGAAATTTGGTTTGATCCCAGAATTCATCGGACGTTTGCCAGTCATGACAGCGTTAGAAAAGCTTGATGAACATGACCTGGTACGCATCTTGACGGAACCTAAGAATGCCCTTGTTAAGCAATATTCTGAATTGATCCGCCTTGACGGTAGTGAGTTGAGCTTTACGGATGGCGCATTGAATGAAATGGCCAAGTTGGCGATCGCTCGGAATACCGGTGCGCGTGGTCTTCGTTCCATCATAGAAGAAGTTATGGAAGACGTGATGTTCGAACTGCCTAGCCGTGATGATGTTGAAAAAGTTGTCATCGGTAAGCGCTGTGTCACTGATCACGCCGAACCAAAATTTGTGATGAAGGACGAAAAGGCGTCTTAATTAACGGGAGAGTGTAAAATGGAAGTTCATAATGTTGATTTGACAATTAGTGCGGTTCAGCCTGAACAATATCCAGACACCGATTATCCTGAGATTGCCTTGGTGGGACGGTCAAATGTCGGCAAGTCTTCACTGACCAATGTTTTGATTAATCGGCGCAACTATGCCCACACATCAAGTCAGCCAGGGAAGACCCAGACGTTGAACTTTTATGAAGTAGAAGAAAAGCTCTACTTTGTCGATGTTCCAGGATACGGTTATGCCAAGGTTTCCAAGAAGGAACGGGAACGCTTCGGTAAGATGATCGAAAAGTACCTGACCACTCGTGATCAATTAAAGGGAGTGATTCTCCTGGTTGATGGGCGTCACGAACCAACTGAAGACGATATCAACATGTATCGTTGGTTGCGTTACTACGACATTCCAACCATGGTCGTTGCTACCAAGATTGATAAGGTCAAGGGTAATGCGTGGAATCGTGCTGAGAGTACGGTACGCCGGACCCTGGAGATTGATGACCAAACTGAATTGGTTCTCTTCTCGGCAGTCAAGAAAACCGGTAAAGACGATGTGTGGAATTGGATTGAAGAACAAACGGGGATGAACTAGCAGTGGATTTTAACGAATACCAAGAAGCAGCAAAGCGGACACTTTACGGTAACGAACAAGTATTGACCAACTGTGCGATGGGACTCGCCGGTGAAAGTGGACAAGTAGTCGACCTGGTTAAGAGCTACACCTTCAAGGGCAAGAAGCTCAACCGCGAAGACCTCGTTCACGAAATGGGTGATGTTCTCTGGTACCTTTCACAAATCGCGGAATGGGCTGACATTCCATTTGAAGAAGTTGCCAAGAATAACATCGAAGAACTGAATCGTCGTTACCCAAGTGGATTCAACAAGCAAGACTAATACTATCGGAGGGATGCAGGTTCCTCCGATTTTTTGTGCACAAAAAAAGCAGGTCGGCGCTAACCTTCCTGCTGGCAAAGAGACTACTTGTCGTCTTCCTTTGTTTCTTTCTTTTTGTCGTCTTTTGGCTTTTCAACTGGTTGCTTCTTCTTGGGATCAATTGCGAATTGGTCGAAGAGGCGGTCCAGTTGTTCGCTCCGCCGTGATACTAAGCCCATATTCATCGCTCCTTTTTGTTTGACCTAATCTTAGCATAGGCCCATAAATTCTAGCAAGAAAATAATCATGAAAACCGTTCACTTTCTTTGCCCTCGGCCTGCTTTTTCCGATATAATAAATAGTTAGCAATAAAGTACGGAGGGTTAAGATGGCAAGTGAATATCTTGAACATAAGTTAGCGTTACTGCCGGACAAACCCGGTTGTTACATTATGAAAAACATCAACGGGCAGATCATCTACGTTGGTAAGGCCAAGAACCTGAAAAACCGGGTCCGCTCATATTTCAAGTCGAGTCACACGGGGAAGGTTGCCAAGATGGTCTCAGAGGTCGCTGATTTTGAAACCATCGTCACCTCAACCAACAAGGAATCCTTCCTGCTCGAAATCACTCTGATCCAAAAACATCAGCCATACTTTAACATCAAGCTGAAGCGGGGGACTGGTTACCCATACATCAAGATCACCAATGAACGCGATCCACAAATCAAGATCACTGGGCAGATTAAAAAGGATGGCGCATACTACTTTGGTCCATACCCAAACGTCTACGCAGCCGAAGAAACCGTCCACTTTATTCAGAAGGTTTATCCACTGCGGCGGTGCAATGGCTACCAGGGCCGTCCATGCTTGTATTACCACATGGGACAATGCCTTGGAGCCTGTTTCAAGGAAGTTCCTGAGTCCGCATACGAGGCCCAGGTTAAGCAAATCAAATCCTTCTTGAACGGGAATACCGCAACCGTGAAAAAACAGCTGACGGCACAAATGCAAAAGGCGTCCGATAGCCTTGAATTCGAGCGGGCAGCGGAAATCCGCGACCAGCTCCACTACATTGAAGTCACGGTTGAAAAGCAAAAGATCATTTCAAACGATAAGACGCCACGTGACCTCTTTAATTTCTATATGGACAAGGGTTGGCTTTCCATCCAGGTATTCTTTATCCGTCAAGCACGGCTGATGAAGCGGGAAAAACGACTCTTCCCAATCGTGGACACCGCAGTCGAAGAAATGACCAGCTTTATTTTGCAGTTCTACAACCGGCGTAACAATATCCTGCCACGTGAACTCCTGCTTCCGGCGGGCTTACCAAATAAAGAAATCAGTGAAATTCTCGGTATTCCGGTCCGGACTCCAGAGCGGGGTGAGAAGCGTGACCTGATGGAGATGGCAGCAGAAAATGCCCGTTTGACGCTCGATGAAAAGTTCCGCCTGCTGGAATTAGACAAACAAAAGACGACCGGTGCGATGAAGGAAATTACCGATGCGCTCGGACTGCCTGAGGGCCAGACAATTGAAGCATTTGACCACTCACACATCCAAGGTGCCGACCCGGTCAGTGCGATGGTGGTCTTCGTCAACGGTGAACCCGCCAAGAAGCTCTATCGCAAGTACAAGTTGACCACGGTGATCGACCACGCCGACGAAGCAGCCAGCACCCGCGAAGTGATCCGCCGGCGCTATACACGCTTACTGAAGGAAAACAAGCCGATGCCCGACATGATCTTCATGGATGGGGGACAGATTCAGATGGATGCGGTCAAAGACGTTCTGGAAAACGAACTGGGACTCGATATTCCCGTTGTTGGGATGGTCAAAAACGACAAGCACAAGACCGCTGACCTGCTGTTTGGGGACAACGACGAACATGTCCGCCTCAACCCCCGTAGCCAAGGATTCTACCTCGTGCAACGGATCCAAGATGAGGTGCACCGCTTCGCCATCACCTTCCACCGCAACGTCCACACCAAGCACTCACTTAGCTCCCGTCTAGATGAGATCAAGGGTGTCGGACCACGCACGCGGACGAAGCTCTTAAAGAAATACGGATCAATCACCAAAATTGCTCAAGCCTCCGTGGACGACATTCACGCACTGGGCATCAACCGCCCAACCGCACAGCTGATCAAGGTTTCACTGCAAAAGAATGCGGAAGTGGCAAAAGGAAGTAGTCACGATTGATTTTGACGCACCTTAGCTTTTCAAATATACTAGATATATGTTAGAAGAACGGAGAAATTAGAATGAATACCTTTGTTGACCAAATAAAAATTGAAGCACATGCTGGCAAGGGGGGCGACGGGATGGTTGCCTTCCGTCGTGAAAAGTACGTTCCAAACGGCGGACCTGCTGGTGGTGATGGTGGCCACGGTGGCTCAATCGTCCTCAAAGTAGATGAAGGTCTGCGGACTCTGATGGATTTCCGCTACCACCGGATTTTCAAAGCTAAGAACGGTGGAAACGGTATGAGCAAGCAAATGACCGGTCCGAGCGCTGAAGACACTGTGATCGCAGTGCCACAGGGGACTACGGTTCGTGACCTTGATACCGGTAAGATTATCGGTGACTTGGTAGAAAAGGACCAAGAATTAGTAGTGGCCAAGGGTGGTCGCGGTGGCCGTGGTAACATCCACTTCGCCAGCGCTAAGAACCCTGCACCGGAAATTGCCGAAAACGGTGAACCCGGTGAAGACCGTTACCTCGAATTAGAATTGAAAATGCTGGCTGATGTTGGTTTGATCGGTTTCCCATCTGTTGGTAAGTCAACTCTGCTTTCAGTTGTGACTGGTGCCAAGCCAAAGATCGCTGCATACG
This sequence comes from Limosilactobacillus sp., assembly GCA_030530845.1. GTDB lineage: Bacteria > Bacillota > Bacilli > Lactobacillales > Lactobacillaceae > Limosilactobacillus. Next base: position 23,904 of record JAUMUE010000019.1, on the reverse strand, counting down.
AATTTACCACCCTGGTACCTAACCTGGGGATGGTAATGTTGCCAGATGGTCGGGACTTCGCAATGGCTGATATGCCTGGTTTGATCGAAGGTGCTTCCAAGGGAATTGGTCTTGGCCTCAAGTTCCTGCGTCACATCGAACGTACCCGGGTGCTCTTACACCTGGTTGACATGTCCAGTGAAGACGAAGATCAAGCCATTGCACGTTACCGCCAAATCAACCAAGAATTGGCGAACTACGACCCTGAATTGCTGAAGCGTCCACAAGTGGTGGTTGCTACCAAGATGGATTTACCAAACTCTGCCAAGAATTTGGAAATCTTCAAGAAGCAATTGGAAGACGATGATAGCTTAGAAAATAAGCCAACACTTTTTGAAATTTCCGCTGTTACTCACCAAGGTGTCCAACAATTGATGCAACTGACTGCTGACTTGCTTGATCAAACTCCTGAATTTGACAGTGCTAGCCACGACGAATTGCTCACGCCGGAATACGAAGAAGCGGGTAAGGAATTCACCGAAGAAGAAGGTCCAGACTTCACCATCACAATGGATGAAGATGGTACCTGGGTATTGGGTGGTGCAAAGCTCTTGCGCCTGTTTGACATGACCGACCTGACTCACGAACAAAGTCAATTACGGTTTGCTCGTCAAATGCGCCAAATGGGTGTGGACGATGCCTTACGTGAAAAGGGTGTTCAAAACGGTGATATGGTACGAATTCGCAAGTTCGTCTTTGAATTTATCCAATAGAAGGTAGGAATAAATAATGCAACTTGAATTTTTAGGAACGGGAGCCGGTTCCCCAAGTAAGCAACGAAACGTTTCCAGCGTTGCGCTCCGCTTGCTTGAAGAACGAAATGCCATCTGGCTCTTTGACTGTGGTGAAGCAACTCAGCACCAAATCTTGAACACCACAATTCGGCCACGGAAGATCGAGAAAATCTTCATCACCCACCTGCATGGGGACCACATCTTTGGGCTGCCGGGATTGCTGAGTTCACGGTCATTCCAGGGCGGGGATGAACCCCTGACCATTTATGGCCCAACTGGTATCAAGCGCTTCGTCAACACAGCGCTGCAAGTCAGTGAATCTCGTCTGAGTTACCCACTGCACTTTGTTGAAATCGAAGAGGGTGGCGAAATATTCCACGACAAGACTTTCACCGTGATCGCTAAGAAGCTCGACCACAAGATTACTTGTTTTGGCTACCGGATCGTTGAAGCTGACCACCCTGGTGAATTGCAGGTTGAAAAGTTACGGGCCTTGAATATTCCATCTGGTCCGGTATACGGTCAATTAAAGGCCGGAAAGACTGTTACACTTGAAGATGGTCGGACATTTGACGGTAAGGACTTTATCGGTGAAGAACAAAAGGGGCGGATCGTTGCCATCTGTGGTGACACACGCCGGACCGAAAATGCCGTGGAATTGGCTAAGAATGCTGACGTGCTGGTTCACGAAAGTACCTTTGCCAAGGATGAAAGCAAGCTGGCACGTAATTACTACCACACGACAAGTATCCAAGCTGCGGAAATTGCCAAGCAAGCTGGTGCCAATCGCCTCCTGTTCAATCATATTTCTGCACGGTACGCTGGCAAGGCTGCATACCAATTGGCCTACCAAGTTCGTGACGTCTTCCCTGAGACACGGGTAGTCAATGATTATGATGTTATAGATATTCCTTTTAATAAGTAAGGGGCGATGATTATGTTGAAGCGGGTAAAGACATTAAGATTTTTGCGCAATGAAGTGGTACTGATCACAGGCGGTTCCAGTGGCATTGGCAAGGCCTTAGCGCTGGAAGCTGCTCGCCGTGGTGCGATTGTAGTCGTTACTGCACGTGACAAGGAAAAGTTGGATGCAGTTGCTGACAAGTGTTTGATCCTGTCAGGCCGTCCTGCATACGCTTTTGAAATGGACGCGACATCACCAGACCAGATCGATAATGTCCTAGAAGAAATTCAAAGCCAAGTCGGTGCCATCGACGTCTTAGTTAACGCCGCTGGATTAGCCGAATTCTCACCAGCTGCCGAACAATCATATGCAACGATGGGGACCATGACTAACGTTAACCTACTGGCATTGATGTATATCAGTCGGTGCGTGGCGCGCAAGATGATGGACCAAGGCTACGGTGCCATTATCAACATTGGTTCTGCATGTGGTAAGATCCCAACACCAAACAGCGCCGTTTACTCAGCTACCAAGGCTGGTGTAATCCAATTCGACAATGTTCTTCGGATGGAAGTCGCTGACTACGGTGTTCAAGTTCTGACGGTCAACCCTGGTCCAGTTCGCACACCATTCTTTGACAAAGCTGACAAGGACGGTAGCTACCGGAGTCACTTGCCAGAATGGATGTTTATCGAAGTTGATGAATTGGCTCGTCAAATCTGGAATAATGTCGGTTACGAAACCCGTGAAATTAACGTTCCCGGTCGCTTAGCCTTCCTTGCGTGGGCTTACCAAGTTGTCCCAGGACTGGGAGATTGGGCGATCAAGAAGGTCTTTGATTACCAACAAAATAGGAGTGAACTGTAACAAAGGAGTGGCGGATTCGTCACGCCTTTCTTGTTTCTATGAAGTGGAGGACAAATGATTAAAGCGCATTATGACTGGCAAGATCAGTCAGCACAGGTTGATTTAACGCAGGCTCAGGCTCTGCAAGACTCACTTGGCGTTTCTCCGGTGATGGCAAAATTACTGGTGTCACGTGGCTTGACAGATCCCACACAGGCCGAAAATTTCTTGAAACCCAGCATTGAGATGGTCCATGATCCGCACTTGTTGCATGATATGGACAAGGCTGTTGAGCGAATCAGTGACGCGGTCGCCAATGGGGAGAAGATTACGATCTACGGTGACTACGACGCAGATGGGATCACCAGTACTTCTGTGATGTACGAAGCCTTGAACGGGATTGGCGCCAACGTTGATTACTATATTCCGGACCGCTTTAAGGATGGTTACGGTCCCAACGCCGATGCCTACCAACGGATTATTGAGAGTGGCACCCAGCTAATTGTTACGGTCGACAACGGTGTCAGCGGTAAGGACGTCATCAATCCGGTCATGGATCAGGGCGTCGATGTCGTGATTACCGACCACCACGAATTGCCAGAAGAGCTACCAAATGCCGTGGCAATTGTGCACCCTCGTTATCCTGGTAGTGACTACCCATTTCCAGACCTCTCTGGTGTTGCGGTTGCTTTCAAGGTTGCCTGGGCGCTCTTGGACGAATTTCCAGAAGAACAGCTCGACTTGCTTGCAATCGGTGAAATTGCCGATGTTGTGGGCGTGACCGATGAAAACCGGGCGTTGATCTCAATGGGGATTCAGGTCCTACGTCAGGGAATGCGGCCGGGATTACACGCCTTGATTTCTCTCGCAGGGGCAAATGAAAGTCAGTTGACGGATCAAGACATTGGATTCACGATTGCACCACGGTTGAACGCTCTCGGTCGGATCGCAAACGCGGGGGAAGGGGTTGAACTCCTCACCACCCTGGATGAAGATCGTGGCAAAGAGTTGGCTGCCAAGGTTGAAGAAGCCAACAAGGAGCGTCGCCAATACGTCGATGACATTATGGAAGAGGCGCTCGCACAAGCTACCGATGAAGAAAACTCCCAGTTGCCGGTCCTGGTACTCCTAGGTCATAACTGGCATCAAGGGGTACTCGGAATCGTTGCCAGCCGGATTATGGAAGAAACCGGTAAGCCAACCATTGTCGCAGGTGTTAACGACGGAGATACAGTTGCCAAGGCCTCTGGACGGAGCATTGACGGCTTCAACCTCTTTGACGCACTTAATCCACATCGGGACCTCTTCGTAGCATTCGGTGGTCACCCCGCAGCCTGTGGACTCTCATTTGAGGCCGATAAACTGCATGACCTCCGTGACGCCTTAGCACAGGAAGCCAGCAACCAAGGTTTTTCTGGCCAAGAACGCAGTAAGATGCGCGTGGACGGACACCTGGTCGCCGGCGAGATCAATGAACAGCTCTACCAGGAAGTGCAACAGCTTGGTCCATTTGGTCCGGGCAACGAGCAGCCAGTCTTTGAACTGAAGGGGATTGCGCCTACCAACGTGAAGACGATGGGTAAGGATAATTCCCACCTGAAATTTAACCTCGGTCCAATCGCGGTTGTCGCATTCGGTAAGGGTAACCTGGCGCCGATGTTAAATGGTCAGGGTGCCGACATCGACATCCTGGTCACGCTCAGCATCAACGAGTGGCACGGTAGACGGTCAGTACAATTAATGCTGGTCGACATCCAAATCGGCGGGACGGTTATCCTGGATCAACGGACGAACCACCTGACGCCACAACACTTTGAGATGGGTGGTTACTATGTCGTCGCTGACCAACGCCTCCGTGCCAACATTGCGCCCCACGTGGAAGCCGGTCATGCGCTGTCTCCAGAAGAGGCGCGAGCGGTTGACTTTGCGGGGGATAACATCACAGTGGTTGATTGTCCGCCACAACTGGACCTGTTCAAGGAAATCTTTGCGGGTGACACCGACTTGCCATCGACGATCCGTCTGCTATTGTATGAAACGGATAGTATTTATTTGGCGGGGATGCCGACCCGTGACGACTTTGCGGCCCTGTACCGTTTCTTAAGTCAATACAAAAATATTAAGTGGCCAATCCAACGGGAAGCGATGAGCCGGCAATTAAGAATTAATGAAGTTCGATTAAATTTGATGATTGACGTGTTTTCTGAGGTTGGATTTGTTAAAATAGAAGATGGACTTTTAAATCTGGTCGAAGGTGTTACCAAGGCCGATTTAAAGCAAACTGATCATTATCAAGCACAACTTGCACGCTACGAAGTCGAACAGACCTTACTGTTTAGCGACGCAGCGACCCTGTCAAAATGGGTTATGCAGTGCTTGTCATAGAATTAAAGGAGACAATTTCTGAGATGACTTTAGACCTTTATAAATACGTGGAAAGTGTTCCAGATTACCCAGAAAAGGGCATTATCTTCCGTGACATCCTTCCACTGATGGCTGATGGCGAGGCCTACACGCAAGCAATTGGCGAATTAGTAGATTACGCTAAGAACAAGGGAGTGGACATGGTTGTAGGACCTGAAGCTCGTGGGTTCATCGTTGGTTGCCCAATCGCCAGCCAGTTAGGTGTAGGTTTTGCACCAGCACGTAAGAAGGGTAAGCTCCCACGTCCAGCTGTAAGTGCTACTTACAATTTGGAATACGGTACCGCTACTCTTCAAATGGAAGACGACTCAATCAAGCCTGGCCAACGCGTCCTCGTAGTAGATGACCTCTTGGCTACTGGTGGTACGATCTCCGCTACTATCCAAATGGTAGAAGAAATGGGTGGTGTCGTTGTAGGTTGTGCCTTCTTGATTGACTTGAAGGATCTCAATGGTCGCGACAAGCTGAAGGGCTACGACGTAAAGACGTTGATGGAATTCTAAAATTAGGGTGAGGCAGACTGTCCACCCTTCTTTTTACAATTCAAAGGAGTTATTGAAATGATTTTCTTAGTAATTTTCGGTGGGATGATGTTAATTCTCGGTGCCTTCTACCTGGTTAATTCCTGGCAACGGTACCACGAATGGAAATCAGGAACGATCATTGTTATATTGAGTTTGGCTGCTGTGATTTACGGCACGATCAACTTGCCATACTTCCACAAGAACAAGCAAGCTGCTACTGCTGACAGCTCACAAACTGTCAATGCTTCTAGTTTCTCAACCCCGTTCGGTGGAATTGACAACACGCAAACTGACAGCCAACAACAAGCTGCGGTTCTGCGTCAAATGCAAAAGGGTTACTCAAAGCTTGGTAGTGTTTCATTCAAGGAAAGCACCAACACTTACGTAATTACGCCAACTGACGATAACACCGTCAAGGCAATCGAAGCATTAGTCCAAGACCCAAGCCAAGCATCAGAAATTGGTTGGTCCAAGTTGACTAGCTCAATCAAGAAGACTTCAGCGCAACTTTCCGAAGCACTGAAGGCCGATTACAGCGTAAGTATTTTGAACCCAGATACTAACAAGCCTGTTTACACTGCAAAGAACGGTGAAACGACTTACGACGTCGCTGATCAATAGCGATGATTTCAACTGCATGTATTCTTTACGCTTAGATTTTTCTTTGTTATAATGATGCAGTTGAATATGGAGAGTTGGCAGAGTGGTAATGCACCGGACTCGAAATCCGGCGAACCCGTGTAGAGCGGGCGCGCAGGTTCAAATCCTGTACTCTCCTTTAAGCGTTAATCCCCAAATCCGTTCTGAAAGGATTTGGGGATTGTTTGTTTTAGAAAGATTGGAGAATTCATGGCAAATAAATTCTATGTAGTCAAAGCGGGACGTCACCCAGGAATTTACACTAGCTGGCCAGACTGCCAACGTGAAGTTTCCGGATTCTCTGGTGCAATTTACAAGTCCTTCACCACACGTGCGGAAGCAGAAAAGTGGTTTAATACAAAGACTGCTGCACCACGTAAATCTCAACAGCTCGGTCTCGCACTCGACATCGCGGACTCGCCAGCACCAAGCGACGCCATTAAGATCTATACTGATGGTGGCTCCCGGAACCACGGTAATAAACTCGGTCAACACGTCAAAAGCAACGACAAGGCGGCCTGGGCTTACCTGATCCAGGGCAAGGGCGTCAAGTTTACTGGTACTGACGGTGAATGGGGTGCGACGAATAACCGGATGGAAGTTCTCGCCCTGATCAACGCACTGTACAAGCTGCTGGAAGAGGGAATGCAGGACGAATACATTATCGCCACATTGGATTCCCATTACGTCCTCGACCCAATCATGAAGCACTGGCTCTATGGTTGGCGCAACCGGGGATGGAAGACTGCTTCTGGATCTGCAGTTGCCAACCAGGAATTATGGCAAGAAGTGACGCACCTGTTGCCACGCTTTAAGAACCTGCATTTCCAATGGACGAAGGGTCACGCGGATAACGATGGAAATAATATTGTTGATGAATTGCTGAATACGACAATGGATAAGATGGGTGGATTTTAATGAAAATCGGAATTGACAAGATGGCATTTGCCACAACCAACGAGTACATTGACTTGCGCGAATTGGCACGGGTGCGCGGGGATGAACCCGACAAGTACACAATCGGGATTGGCCAGGAACAACAAGCTGTGGTTCCACCAACACAAGATATCGTGACGCTCGGTGCGGCCGCTGCTGACAAGATGTTGACTCCAGAAGAACGTGACCGGATCTCTACAGTGATTGTGGCGACTGAATCCGGGATCGATAACTCCAAGGCCAGCGCGATCTACGTCAAGCACCTGCTGGGACTTAATGATTTCGTACGTGCGGTGGAATTAAAGGAAGCCTGCTACTCCGCAACTGCTGGGATTCAATTTGCACGCGGACTGGTCGCACTCAACCCACAAGAGAGTGTCCTCGTGATTGCTGCTGATATTGCGCGTTACGGTTTAGCCGTTCCTGGTGAAGTGACCCAGGGTGCCGGCGCTGTCGCAATGCTGGTTAGCCAAAACCCTCGTGTGATTACGCTGGAAGCAACCTCTGTCAGCCTCACTAAGGACGTCATGGACTTCTGGCGACCACTGTATGCTACCGAAGCGATGGTTGATGGTAAGTATTCAACCAACGTCTACATCGACTTCTTCAAGCAAACTCTGGAACGATACCAACAGCTGACTGGACGGGGGCTTGAAGATATGTCTGCTATTACCTTCCACTTGCCATTTACTAAGATGGGGAAGAAGGCACTTGAGGCTGTCCTTGGTGACCGTGACGACGCAACTGCCCAACGTCTCCGTGATGCATTGACTGCCAGCCAAATCTACAGTCGCCGTGTCGGTAACCTCTACACCGGCTCACTTTACCTTGGGCTGATGTCATACCTGCAAAATGGTGCTGCGCATGCAGGCGACCGGGTCGCGCTCTTCTCATACGGATCTGGTGCAGAAGCAGAGTTTTACACCGGTATTTTAGAACCTGGTTTTGCTGATAACTTGTCTTCAGTATTCACCGATTTAGATGCCCGCAAGCAAGTCACAATCGATGAATACGAACAGGCATTTAACCAGCACCTGGGGATGAACGCCGATGATGTCGAATTTGATATTTCCGCTGACCAAGCTAAGTTTGTCTTAGCCGGACAAAAAAATCACCAACGCATTTACAAGTGCAAGTAATATAAAAGCCACTAGCGAATTCGCTAGTGGCTTTTACTCTAGAAGACGCCGTTACGGAAGAGTCCGACAACGTGTCCGAGAATTGTAACTTGTTTTAAGATGATTGGATCCATCGTGTCGTTTTCAGGTTGAAGGCGGTAGTAGCCATCTTCCTTATAGAATCTCTTGCAAGTGGCTTCGTTGTCTTCGTTCATAGCGATGACGATATCACCATCTTTAGCAGTGGACTGCTTACGTACGATAACTTGATCGCCATCCAAGATTCCGGCGTTGATCATACTTGTACCCTTGATAGTCAGCATGAAAAGGTCGTCGTTGTTCTTAATAGCAGGTGGGACAGGGAAATAGTCTGTCGCATCTTCTACCGCTAAGATTGGTTGACCGGCTGTAACGACACCCAGCAGAGGAATGCTGTTCTGCTTAGGTTTGATGCCGAGGACATCGAGACCTTTCTTCGTGATTTCTAACGCCCGGGGCTTGGATGGGTCTTTTTGTAAGAACCCACCCTCGATTAGGCGGTTAATATGGCCGTGGACTGTAGAAGTAGATGAAAGTCCGACTGCAGTACAAATCTCACGAACAGTTGGGGGATAACCATGATCCTCGACCTGCTTGTGGATGTAACCCAGAACAGCCAATTGTTTACTTTTTGCAGGCTTTACCATGTTAACACCTCGTTGAATTATTGCTGATATTAGGATATCATAACTGTGATAGGATTTCAAACACATGTTCGGAATTGACAAACAGATAGATTCTTATAAAATTAATAGTTACTAGATTATTGGAGGAAGATTCAGATGGCCGAATCTAAAGAACAAGTCGAGCTCATCAAGCGAATCAATGAGTTGGCCCACAAGAATAAGACGGTCGGACTCACTGACGAGGAAAAGGCGGAACGTAACAAGCTGCGCCAACAATACTTAAAAAATTTCCGCGAAATGATGCGTTCAAATATTGAAATGATGCAAATCTTTGACAAAAACGGCAAAGAAGTAACGCCGGAAAAGGTTAAAGAAGCACAACGCAAGAAAGGTCTTCGTGACGATTAATTATAATTAACGCTTTTCAACTCTTTTACATTCGTGTAAGATGAAAAGGTAAATAGCAAAGGGGGAAGGAACCGTGAGTACTGGTATGGTGATTCTACTTGTTGTATTAGCACTTATTGTAGGTCTTGTTATTGGATTCTACGGCGCACGCAAGTACATGGAAAATTACCTTCGCAATAACCCACCAATTTCTGAGGAAATGTTACGGACTATGATGCTCCAAATGGGTCAAAAGCCTTCAAGCCGGAAGTTACATCAAATGATGCAATCCATGAAGGCCCAAGCTAAGAACGCTAACAAGTAGTTCTAGTCAAGGTAAATCTTTAAAACAATAAAGGACCGGATTTGAACATCCAGTCCTTTTTGTTTAGAAGTTATCATCTTTTGGCTTTGGTGGAACAATGTACTTGTAAGTTGGATCGATTTGCTTATCAAGTTGGTTAAAGGAATCTTGCATTGCTTGTTCCAATTCAGTTTGGTAATCTTCATCCAACTTCCGCTTACGGTCAACGTAAATTGGTTCACCAAACGCGATCTTACGTGGGTTCTTGTGACCAAAGAGCTTGCCAAATGACAATGGGCCTTGGTAAACACATGGCACCAGTGGCACACCAGCCATCTTAGCGATCAATGTGGCACCACCCTTAAGCTTTGAAGAGTAGCGTGAACCGGTCGGAAAGATGATCGTGGATAAGTCAGTGCTCTTCAAAATCTTGACCGGAGTCTTGATTACTGAAGGACCTGGGTGCTTACGGTCAACAGGGTAGGCGTTGAGTGAACGCAAGAACTTGTCACCGATCTTACCCTTGAATAATTCTTTCTTTGCCATAAAGCTGAATTTCTTTGGGTAAATCGAAAGTGCAATCAAGATGGGATCCATCCATGAACGGTGCGGTGCGACAATGATGTAGTTGCCGTCCGGAAGCTTGTCTTGGTTATATACGCGGGTCCGTCCGTTGATTAAGTTCAGAAACGGCCCAACAATTTTTACTAAGAAGTCGTAGAGCATATCTATCTTCCAATCTATATAATTTAACTGTGTAAAGTATGACGAAAATTATTCGAATATGCAAGTAGGAGGAAAATTTAAATGGAAAAGCATGCCGTAAAATTGAAAGACGACGAGCGGATTGATCAACTATATAGTCAAGACGTCCAAATTATTCAAAGTCCATCTTGCTTTGCATTTTCACTCGACGCGGTCCTTTTAGCTGATTTCGTTCGTCCCAACTACCGCGAAAAGTTACAGATTGTTGATCTCTGTGCGGGAAACGGGGCAGTGGGGCTCTTCTTACATAATAAGCTCGGTGGCCACTTCACCGAGGTCGAGCTCCAAGAACGGATCGCAGACATGGCACAGCGAACGATCGAATTAAACGACCTGACTGACCGCTACCGTGTTTTAAATATTGATATTGCGGACGTGTTCGATCACATCAAAAAGGACTCTGCTGACGTTGTTTTGTGCAACCCACCATACTTCCCAGTTACCGAAAAGAGTCAAAAGAACCCGAACCAGCACCTCGCCATCGCACGTCACGAAATTAGAACCAACATAGAGATGGTTGCTGAACAGATGAGTGGCCTGTTAAAAATGAACGGGCACGGATATCTTGTACACCGTCCGGACCGGGTCAGCGAAATCTTGTCTACGCTAGAAAACCACCGTCTTGTTCCCAAACGGATCCGCTTTATCTATCCAAAGCCAGATCGGGATGCTAACATAATGTTGATTGAGGTAATCAAAGACGGTAAGCCAGGCGGACAAAAGATTGTGCCATCGCTGATTGTCAATGATGACCAAGGAAACTACCTGCCAGAAGTAAGAAAGTTGTTGTACGGGGATGGAGAATAAACCATATTATATCTATGTCTTGTATTGCGCTGACGACACGCTCTATTGCGGATTTACCGATGATGTCGACCGTCGTTTCAAGGCGCACCAGGAATATAAGGGTGCCAAATATACACGGATTAAGCGTCGCCACCCGTTACGCTTGATCTACCACGAAGAATTTGCGACAAAGCATGACGCGCTCAGTGCAGAATATCATTTTAAGCACCAGAGCCGTCAAATGAAGGAAGAATATCTCAGAAATCATGGTGTTAACGTTGCTAAATTTTATCGTTTAAATCATCGTCACAAATAATCATTAAAAAGCTTGTCAACCCGCAAGCTTTTTTGTATACTAGTGTTCGGTGTTTAATAACATATAACACACCCGTGTCGATAGAGAGGGATGTGCCTATACCTAGGTTCCCTCGCTAAGTGACGCACGGGGAGGAAAAAACATTAGGAGGTACAACAATGACTGTTGTAAGTATGAAGCAATTGCTTGAAGCCGGTGTCCACTTCGGTCACCAAACTCGTCGCTGGAACCCAAAGATGGAAGAATACATCTTCACTGAACGTAACGGTATTTACATCATCGACTTACAAAAGACTGTTAAGTTGATCGACAATGCCTACAACTACATGAAGCAAGTGGCTGCTGAAGGTGGTATCTGCCTCTTTGTTGGTACTAAGAAGCAAGCACAAGATGCTATTGAAGAAGAAGCCGTACGTGGTGGTCAATACTTCGTTAACCACCGTTGGTTAGGTGGTACTTTGACCAACTGGAAGACTATCCAATCACGTATCGCTCGTCTTAAGGAACTCAAGAAGATGTCCGAAGACGGTACTTTCGAACTCCTTCCAAAGAAGGAAGTTGCTGTTTTAACTAAGCAACGTGAAAAGTTGGAACGTTTCCTCGGTGGTATCGAAGATATGCCTAAGATTCCTGACGTAATGTTCATCGTGGACCCACACAAGGAACAAATCGCCGTTAAGGAAGCTCAAAAGTTACACATTCCAATCGTTGCCATGGTTGATACCAACACTGACCCAGACGACATCGACTACGTAATCCCATCAAACGATGATGCTATTCGTGCCGTTCGTCTGATCACTGCTAAGATGGCTGATGCTTTCGTAGAAGGTAACCAAGGCCAAGACGACGCTCAACAAGCTGCTGAAGAAACTGCTGAAGCTGTTAGCGAAGATTCATTAAAGAACCTTAAGAACAGCGTTGAAGGCAAGTAATTTAACTAATTAATACAATACTTGGGCTGTTTTGTGTTATGGACCATTGTGGCCCTAAGTACAAACAGTCCATTTTTTGAAAAATAATCATAATCAAAGGAGATAGTTAGTCATGGCTGAAATTAAAGCTGCTCAAGTTATGCAATTACGTAAGAAGTCAGGTGCCGGTATCATGGATGCCAAGAAGGCATTGGTTGCCAGTGATGGTGACATCGATAAGGCAATGGATTACCTTCGTGAAAAGGGTATCGCAAAGGCTGCTAAGAAGAGTGACCGTGTTGCTGCTGAAGGTTTAGCTGAAGTTGCTGTTTCTGGCAACACTGCTGCTATCGTTGAATTGAACTCAGAAACTGACTTCGTTGCTGCTTCTGATCCATTCAAGGACCTTTTGAAGAAGGTTACTAAGTTAATCAGTGAAAATAAGCCAGCTAATGTTGAAGAAGCTTTGGCTATGAAGACTGAAAACGGTACTTTGAACGACGACATCATCAGCACTACTCAAAAGACTGGTGAAAAGGTTAGCCTTCGTCGTTTCACTGTTGTTGAAAAGAACGACAACGAAGCCTTCGGTGCATACTTACACCAAGGTGGCCAAATCGCTGCATTAGTTGTACTTGACGGTGCTGACGAAGCTACTGCTAAGGACGTTGCTATGCACGTTGCCGCTATCAACCCTGAATTCTGCACTCGTGAAGACGTTCCTCAAGACCGTATCGACCACGAACGTGCTATCTTCAAGGAAGAAACTATGAACGAAAACAGCAACAAGCCTGAAAACATCATCGAAAAGATCATCGATGGTCGTTTGAACAAGTTCCTTTCACAAATCTGCTTGGCAGACCAAGACTTTGTTAAGGACTCAGACAAGACTGTTGCTCAATTCGTTAAGGAAAACGGTGGCTCATTGAAGTCATTCATCCGTTACGAAGTCGGCGAAGGTATCGAAAAGAAGCAAGGCGACTTTGCACAAGAAGTTAAGGACCAAATGAACTAAGCGTTCGGATTGGCTGAGAGGACGTACTATTGAGTGCGTCCTTTTTTACGAGGATCTGCTAAGGAGGATCATATGGCTGATATTAAATACAAACGTGTTATCTTGAAGTTGAGTGGGGAAGCACTTGCCGGTGAACGTGGCTTTGGTATTAACCCACCCGTATTACAAGATGTTGCCAAGGAATTAAAGGCTGTACACGACAAGGGCGTTGAAATCGCAATCGTTGTCGGTGGTGGTAACATGTGGCGTGGTGTAACCGGGGAACAACTAGGTATGGAACGTGCACAAGCTGACTACATTGGTATGCTTGGTACGATCATGAACGCATTGTCACTTCAAGATGCTTTGGAATCAATTGGTGTTCCAACACGCGTTCAAACTTCAATTGAAATGCGTCAAATCGCCGAACCATACATTCGTCGTAAGGCCATTCGCCACCTCGAAAAGGATCGCATTGTGATCTTTGCCGGTGGTACTGGTAGCCCATACTTCTCAACTGATACTACCGCAGCATTGCGGGCTGCTGAAATTAATGCAGACGCTATCTTGATGGGTAAGAATGGTGTTGACGGTGTTTACTCAGCTGACCCTAACAAGGACAGCAGCGCCGTTAAGTTCGACCAATTGAACCACATGGACTTAATCGAAAAGGGCTTGCACGTTATGGATACCACTGCTAGCTCACTTTCAATGGACAACCACATTCCAATTGTTGTCTTCAACTTAAACACGCCTGGAAACATTATGAAGGTTGTTGCCGGTGAAGAAGTCGGTACAACTATTGAGGGGGACTAAAAATGGCATCAAACAAAGAAATCTTAAATGATGCAAAGGACAAGATGAAGAAGTCTGGTGAAGCTTTGCAACGCAACCTTGCCGACATTCGTGCAGGTCAAGCCAACGCTTCATTGCTCAACTCTGTCAACGTTGAATACTATGGTGCACCAACACCATTAAACCAAGTTGCATCAATCACTATTCCAGAAGCTCGTCAATTATTGGTTAAGCCATATGACGAAAGCATTTTGGAAGATATCGAACACGCTATTTACGCTTCTAACCTGGGATTGACTCCACAAAACGACGGTAGTGCAATCCGCCTGGTAATTCCACAATTGACGGAAGACCGTCGTAAGGAATTGGTTAAGGACGTTAAGGCTGAACTTGAAAAGGCTAAGGTTGCTGTTCGTAACGTTCGTCGTGAAGCCATGGATGACCTGAAGAAGGGTAACAAGGCCGGCGACTTCAACGATGATGAATTCCATGACCTGGAAAAGAAGGTTCAAGATGAAACCGACGCCGGGATCAAGAACTTGGAAGCAATCGCTGCTGAAAAGGAAAAAGAATTACTTTCATAAAGCCAATTACAAGGGGGTGCGGGATCTGCTCGCAACCCCTTTTTTGATTGCGATAAAATTGTTTTTTTTCGCTAAGAGCTTTATAATTAACTAGCTTATTGTTTAAAATAGCGAAAGTTTAAATTTGATGGAGGGGAAAAGATTGTTCTCTAAAAAAGAGGTCGCTAATCAGACATCAACGATTGATATGGAGCGGATTCCGCAACATATTGCCATTATCATGGACGGTAATGGTCGCTGGGCCGAAAAGCGTCACTTGCCTCGTGTAGCAGGCCATAAGCAGGGTATGCAAACTGTTAAGACCGTGACTATCGCAGCCAGCAAGCTCGGAGTGAAGGTCCTGACTTTGTATGCCTTCTCGACCGAAAACTGGAAACGCCCAACGACTGAGGTAAGCTACTTAATGCAATTACCAATCCGTTTCTTCTCCACCTTTGTGCCGGACTTGATCAAAAACAACGTCCGCGTAATGGTGATGGGCGATATTACCCGTTTGCCGGAACAAACACAAACGGCTGTTAAGGATGCCATCCGCGACACTGCTGATTGTGATGGTATGGTGCTTAATTTTGCCCTGAATTATGGTAGTCGTGATGAGATCACACGCGCGGTTAAGTCAATTGCTAGTGATGTCTCTGCTGGAAAGATTAATCCTGATGACATCGATGACGACTTAATCAGTGGTCACATGATGACTAGTGAATTAGGCGATTTAGCTGATCCTGACCTGTTGATTCGGACTAGTGGTGAAGAACGAATCAGTAACTTCTTGCTGTGGCAATTGGCATACAGTGAGCTCGAATTTGTTCCAGAACACTGGCCAGATTTTGACGCTGAATCACTCAAAGAAGCAATTATTAAATTCCAAGGTCGTCACCGGCGCTTCGGTGGTTTGACCAACAAGTAGGAGATGTAAAAATGAAGACAAGAGTTATCACTGCGATTATTGCACTCGCAGTATTTATCCCATTAATCGTATACGGGGGCTGGCCATTGACTGTCGCTGCCGTCGTTTTAGGTATCGTCGCAATGTCAGAAATCTTGATCATGAAGAAGATGTTCTTGATTTCATTTGAAGCGATCATCTCATACCTTGGTGTGACGCTACTGATTCTGCCGGACACCTGGCTGAAGTTCTTGCCAACCTTGGCAACGCGCTGGTATGCATTCTACATTCTGGTGATCTTGTTGCTCTTACACACAGTTATTCGCAAGCAACGGTTCAGCTTTGACGATGCCGGTGTCTTGACGCTTGCTATGATGTACGTCGGTGTTGGTTTCCACTACTTCCTTGACATTCGTTCATACGGTTTTATCATGTTGCTTTACGCAATGCTGATCGTCTGGATTACTGATAGTGGTGCTTACCTGATTGGTCGTCAAATCGGTCGTCACAAGCTCGCTCCAAAGGTTAGTCCTAACAAGACGTGGGAAGGTTCAATTGGTGGTACTGTTGCCGCTACTGTCATCCTTGCCATCTTCGCATATTACTTCACTTTAGGAGAAGCAATGGGCTGGGTAATTGCCCAAACTCTGGTGCTTTCAATCTTCGGCCAATTCGGTGACCTGATTGAATCATCACTCAAGCGTTACTACGGCGTGAAGGACTCTGGTAAGATCTTGCCAGGCCACGGTGGTATTTTAGACCGCTTCGACAGCATGCTGATTGTGATGCCACTGTTGCACATGTTCATTATCGCGTTCATGTAAGCTGATAAGGAAGGGATTTCGTGATAGTTACTATTATTACCTTTATCATTGTATTTGGGATTTTGGTCCTGGTACATGAATATGGGCACTACTATTTTGCTAAGCGGGCCGGTGTCCTGGTTCGTGAATTCTCTATTGGTATGGGTCCCAAGATTTGGTGGAAACGCAAGGACGGGACAACATACACAGTCCGGATCTTACCCATTGGTGGTTACGTACGTCTGGCCGGAAATGATGACCAAGACGATGATGAACTTCGCCCTGGTACTCCGGTCACTCTGCAGCTCAACGACCAAGACAAGGTGGTCAAGATTAATACCAGTTCCAAGACCACGCTTTTCTCTGGTATCCCGATGCAATTAGTTGACTCTGAGTTGACTGATGAATTGTGGGTTAAGGGTTACGTCAACGGTGACGAGGGTGAACTCAAAACCTACCAAGTCGACCACGACGCAATTGTTGTAGAACACGATGGTACACAGGTACAAATTGCTCCACGTGACGTTCAAATCAAGTCTGCTAGTCTGCCTGCACGGATGATGATCAACTTTGCAGGACCAATGAACAACTTCATCCTGTCACTAGTCGCATTCATCGTCCTCGGTTTCACGATGGCAGCCGTTCCGACAAATACTAACCAAGTTGGTACGGTCAATTCAGGATCGGTTGCCGCCAAAGCCGGAATCAAGGCTGGCGACCGGATCGTCAAGATTAATTCTACGAAGGTTTCTAACTGGAGTGAATTATCAGCCAATATTTCTACTAAACCTGGTCAAAAGACTAAGCTGACCATTGTCCGTAACGGTCACAGCAAGACCATGACGGTGACACCAAAGACGGTGAAGTCCGGCAAGCAAAAGGTCGGCCAAATTGGAATCCTGGAAGCTCGTAGCACCTCAATTAAGGACCGCTTGAGCTTTGGTTGGAAGGAATTCTTGGCCTCCGCCACATTGATCTTCTCAGTGCTCGGCCACATGTTCACGCATGGATTTAGCCTCAACGACTTTGGGGGACCAGTCGCAATCTACGCCGGTACTTCTCAAGCTACTGCGCTCGGGTTTAACGGTGTCGTCAGCTTTTTGGCCATGCTCTCAATTAACCTCGGAATCGTCAACCTCTTGCCAATTCCTGCGCTTGATGGGGGAAAGCTTCTCTTGAATATCATCGAGGGAATCATCCGCCGTCCAATCCCGGAAAAGGCCGAGGGAATTGTTACGATGATTGGGTTTATGATACTATTAGTACTAATGATTTTAGTTACCTGGAATGACATCCAACGTTATTTCATCCGGTAGCATCGATTGAAGGAGAAATGAAATGAAGCAATCAAAAATGTTAATTCCTACAAAAAAGGAAGCGCCAAGTGATGCGGAAGTGCTGAGCCACATTATGATGGCCCGTGCCGGTTACATCTACCAAATTTCTGCAGGGGTATGGTCATACTTACCAATGGCTTACCGCGTGATCCGCAAGATTGAAGGTATTATCCGCGAAGAAATGGATAATATCGATGCTTGCGAAATGCAAATTCCATCAATGCTGCCAGCTGAAATGTGGCAACAAACTGGTCGTTACGAAGCATACGGTGACAACCTCTACAAGTTCAGCGATCGTAACGAACGTAAATTTGTCCTGGGTCCAACTGATGAAGAACCAGTTACTTCAATTCTTCGTGACTCAATCAAGTCCTACAAGAAGTTGCCACTGGTTGTTTACCAAATCACCGACAAGTTCCGTGATGAAGGTCGTCCTCGTTTCGGTGTCCTTCGTGGTAAGGAATTCTCCATGTACGACGGTTACTCATTCTCCGCTGACCAAGCTGGTTTGGATGAAGCTTACGACAATCAAGCTAAGGCCTACCGTGCTATCTTTGATCGGATTGGCTTGGACTACAAGGTAATCTTGGCTGACTCTGGTACGATCGGTGGGGACAACTCACAAGAATTCTCTGCTCCTGCTGAAGTCGGTGAAGACGTTATCGTATACACTGACGGTGGTTACGCTGCCAACATTGAAAAGGCATCTGCTAAATTTACTGGTGTTCAACAAACTGACGCACCAGAAGAATTAGAAAAGGTAGCAACTCCGGGCGCACACTCAGTTGACGAAGCTGCACAAGCTCTGGGTGTAGAACCATCACAAGTTATCAAGACGATGCTCTACCTTGCTAAGACCGGTGAAGAAGTTCAACCAGTTCTCGTCTTGATGCGTGGTAACGACGAGGTTAACGAAACTAAGGTTACTAACGCCCTCGACTGTGATGATATTGAATTGGCATCAGATGACGACGCACAAAAGTACCTGAATGCTCACCCAGGTAGCCTTGGCCCAGTTGGTGTTAGTGAAGACATCAAGGTCCTCGCTGACGAATACGTTAAGGTAATGGTTAACATGGCATGTGGTGCTAACGAAGACGGATTCCACTACATCAATGCCAACCTTGACCGCGACATCCGTGTTGACGAATTCGGCGACTTCCGTAACGTTAAGGAAGGCGAGCTCGCACCAGATGGTTACCCAATCAAGTTCACTAACGGTATCGAAATCGGTCACATCTTCAAGCTTGGTACTGGTTACTCCAAGACGCTTGGTGCCCAAGTGCTCGACGAAAATGGTCGCTTAGTTGACATGATCATGGGTTGTTACGGTATCGGTGTTACCCGTCTGCTCTCAGCTGTTGCAGAACAAAACGCCGACGAAAACGGTCTTGTATGGCCACAAGCAATTGCTCCATTCGACATCCACGTAATTCCTACTAACGTTAAGAAGGAAGAACAAGTGGCAATGGCTAACGAAATCGAAAAGCAATTGACCAGCGCAGGCTACGAAGTCTTAGTTGACGACCGTAAAGAACGTGCCGGAGTTAAGTTTGCTGACTCTGACCTGATTGGTATTCCAGTCCGGGTTACTGTTGGTAAGAAGGCTGATGAAGGTATCGTCGAAGTTAAGTTACGTAAGACCGGCGAAAACATCGAAGTTAAGCAAGAAGAACTCGTTAACACTATCCAGATTTTACTCAAGCAATTATCTGGATCTACTGACGACAACGAATAACATAAATTGTGACGCGAAGAATTAAATAATCGGGGCGTCACTTTTTTTGAGTAGGAGGAAATTATAAGTGGCCTTAAATCGACACCAGTTATTTGAAAAATTACTTGAGCAAATTCAATTTCCTGAAAAGGATGATCCGGCCTTCAATGATGCTGGTGTGCAATCAGTCATCGTGCACAAGGAGAGTCGGGTTTGGGAATTTCACCTGATTTTGCGTCGGCCACTGCCACTCACGCTCTTCAAGGTATTCAAGCAGGCACTGCAAATCGGCTTTAACGAAATTGCCGACGTTAAGCTCCAGATCAGTTCGCCATCGACCGAGGTGGACCAAGACCTGCTGGCACAATACTGGCAGTACGTAATCGACCAGTGTGAACTGAATTCCACGATGCTCGAACAAGCCTGCATGAAGATGATTCCGGAAGTTCGCGATGGCCGCGTGACTGTGGTTGTTGAAAATGACATTGTGAAGAACATCCTGGTACAAAAGGGTTTGCCACTGATTGAAGAGCAATACCAAAAGCTCGGATTCCCACGTTTTAAGATTCACCCATTCGTGGACCAGTCTGCATCACAGGCCAAGATCCAGGAATTGCGGGAAAAGAACGAAGCTGAGGATGCTGAACTTGCAAAAAAGGCGATGGCACAGATCAAGAAGAAGGCTAATGCCAAGAAGAGCGGGGCACCTGCATCTGCGGATGGCCCTGCGCAAATCGGTCGGGTGATCAATGATAAGCAAGAAATCACCCAAATGATCAACATTCAAGGTGAAGAACGAAATGTCGTTGTCGAAGGTTACGTCTTCAGCGCCGAAATCCGTGAATTACGTTCCGGACGCCAATTGTTGACCTTTGAAATGACCGACTACACTTCATCATTTGCTGTGAAGAAGTTCTCACGCAACGCTGAAGAAGAGGCACAGTTCGCCAACATCAAGGCGGGGATGTGGCTCAAGGTCCGTGGTCCAGTCCAAGAAGATACCTGGATGCACGATCTGGTATTAAACGCCTACGACATCAACCAAGTCACCCACGAATCACGTAAGGACTTAGCGCCAGAAGATGAAAAGCGGGTAGAACTTCACACCCACACAACGATGAGTCAGATGGATGCCACTAATTCCATCACCGACTTAGCGGGACAGGCAAGCAAGTGGGGACACAAGGCGATCGCTGTTACTGACCACGCGAATGTCCAAGCCTTCCCTGAAGCATTCAAGGCCAGCAACAAGTTTGGTATCAAGATGCTCTACGGGATGGAAGCCAATGTTGTCGACGATGGGATTCCACTGGTATACAACGAAAACCACGATACGCTGATCGACCACACATACGTGATCTTCGACGTGGAAACGACCGGTCTGTCCGCAATTTACGACAAGGTAATCGAGCTTTCTGCCGTCAAGATGCAAGATGGAAATGTCCTCGAGCGCTTCGACGAATTTATCGATCCCGGATTCCCACTGTCTGAACAAACCACTAACCTGACCTCAATCACCGACGAAATGGTTCGTGGCTCCAAGACAGAAGAGGAAGTCTTTAAGATGTTCAAGGACTTCTGTAAGGGCGCCATCATTGCCGGTCATAACGTTTCCTTCGATATGGGATTCATGAACACCGGTTACCGTCGTCACGAGATGGAAGAAATCACCGAGCCAGTCATCGATACCTTGCCACTGGCGCGCTTCCTTTATCCTGACCTGCGTGGGTACCGTCTGAACACCTTGAGTAAGAAATTCAAGGTCGCTCTGGAACACCACCACCGGGCCAATTATGATGCCGAAGCGACGGGACACCTGCTGTACAAGTTCTTGAAGGATGCTGAAAAGCGCTACGACATCAAGTACGTCGATGATCTGAACAAGCACATGGCCGAAAACGATGCCTACAAGCACGCTCGTCCATATCACGTCACGATCCTGGCACAGACGCAGGCCGGACTGAAGAACCTCTTTAAGCTGGTCTCGTTCTCCAACGTCGACTACTTCTTCCGTGTACCGCGGATTCCACGGACGGTCCTGGCTAAATACCGCGAAGGACTGCTGCTCGGGACCGCCTGTGCATCGGGTGAAGTATTCACTGCGATGATGGAAAAGGGGTATTCCGAAGCCTTGCGTAAGGCACGCGACTACGACTTTATCGAAATCCAGCCACGGGCTAACTATGCGCCATTGTTAGAGACGCAAGTGATTGCTGACCGTTCCCACCTCGATGATATTTTGAAGAACATGGTCAAGATGGGGGACGAATTGAATAAGCCGGTTGTCGTGACCGGGGATGTTCACTACCTCGACGAACACGATGGTATTTACCGTCAGATCTTGATTAATTCACAGGGTGGGGCGAACCCACTGAACCGTACCAAGCGTCCAGACGTTCACTTCCGGACCACGGATGAAATGATGACTGAATTCACTGACCTGCTCGGCGAAGAAAAGGCCAAGGAAGTCGTTGTAACGAACACCAACAAGGTCGCAGATATGGTCGACGATGGTATTCGCCCAGTTAAGGACAAGCTGTACACGCCTCACATGCCGGGGGCCGAACAGGAAATCCAAGACCGGACCTGGAAGACGGCCAAGGACTGGTACGGCGATCCATTGCCAAAACTGGTTAAGGACCGTGTCGAACTCGAATTGAATAGTATCGTCAAAAACGGTTTCTCTGTCCACTACCTGATCGCGCAACGTCTGGTAGCTAAATCTAATAAGGACGGTTACCTGGTTGGTTCACGGGGATCTGTCGGCTCCAGTGTGGTTGCCACGCTGTCTGGGATCACCGAGGTTAATCCACTGCCACCGCACTACCGCTGTCCAGAGTGTCAATACACGCACTTCTTTACCAGGGGTGAATACAGTTCCGGATATGACTTGCCTGAAAAGCATTGTCCGCGTTGTAACACTTTGATGGTCAAGGACGGCCACGATATTCCGTTCCAAACCTTCTTAGGGTTCAAGGGTAATAAGGTTCCCGATATCGATTTGAACTTCTCCGGGGACTACCAACCAATTGCCCATAACTACATGAAGGTGTTGTTCGGTGAAAAGAACGTATTCCGTGCCGGTACGATCGGTACGGTTGCCGACAAGACTGCATATGGGTACGTGAAGGCCTACGAACGTGATAACGACCTTCAATTACGTGGTGCTGAAGAAGATCGCTTAGCCGCTGGTGCAACCGGGGTCAAGCGGACGACTGGTCAACACCCGGCCGGTATCATTATCGTGCCGGATGACAAGGAAATTTACGACTTCACGCCGGTTCAATACCCAGCCGAAGATTTGACCGCAGCTTGGGAAACGACCCACTTCGATTTCCACTCGATCCACGATAACATTTTGAAGATGGATATCCTGGGGCATGATGATCCGACGATGATTCGTGTACTCCAGGACCTTTCAGGGATCAATCCACAGACGATTCCGATGAACGATCCCGGTGTCATGTCACTCTTCTCCAGTCCTGATACGTTAGGGGTAACTGAAGAGCAGATCCAGAGTAAGACTGGGACGCTCGGTTTGCCGGAATTCGGTACCCGGTTCGTGCGGGGAATGTTGGAAGACACGCAACCACAGAACTACTCACAGCTGCTCCAGATCTCAGGACTGTCACACGGTACTGGTGTGTGGTTGGATAACGCCCAAGAGCTGATCAAGGCCGGGACTGCTACCATCGCCAACGTTATCGGATGTCGTGATAACATCATGACCGACTTGATCCACTACGGCCTCGATTCTGAAACGTCTTTCCAAGTTATGGAACACGTGCGGAAGGGCCGGGGAATTCCAGAAGATTGGCAAAAGAAGATGTTGGAAGCCAACGTGCCACAGTGGTACCTCGACTCCTGTCTGAAGATCAAGTACATGTTCCCACGTGCCCACGCGGCTGCCTACGTTTTGATGGCGCTGCGGATTGCCTACTTTAAGGTTTACTTCCCAATCTTGTACTACTGCGCATTCTTCTCCGTTCGTGCTGATGACTTTGATGTTGTCGCAATGTCACGGGGTAAGGAAGCAGTGAAGGCAAAGATGAAGGAAATTAGCGACAAGGGGAACGACGCCAGTGCCAAAGAAAAGAACCTCCTGACGATTCTTGAATTGGCAAACGAAATGCTGGAACGGGGCTACAAGTTTAAGATGGTCGACATCGAACGCTCAGACGCCTCTGACTGGCTGATCGACGGCGATACACTGATTGCTCCATTCCGGGCCGTACCGGGTCTGGGGCTCAACGTTGCCAAGCAAATCGTGGCTGCCAGAGAAGAGCGGCCATTCCTCTCCAAGGAAGACTTGGCAGAGCGGGGGAAGGTTTCGCAGACGCTGATCGATTTCATGACTGAAAACCATGTGATCGACCAACTTCCGGACCAAAACCAATTAAGTTTATTCTAATCAAAAAGGCGAAGCTGCATTTTCAGGATCTTTGTCAATCGGTAATGATGGGCAAATTTCCTAACTGAAAGACTAAGCA
>JAUMUE010000047.1 GCA_030530845.1 Limosilactobacillus sp. | reverse complement strand
ATTAATTCGGCCTTCTTTTTTTGCTATAATAAGGCCGAAAAGGGGGCATTATCGATGTCTTATATCCGTGAAATCAGAGAATTAATCGGGCACCGTCCATTGATCCTGACCAGTGCTTCTGGCGCATTGCTTAATGAAAAAGGCGAGGTGCTGTTGCAAGAACGTGCTGATACAGGTGATTGGAGTTTTCCCGGTGGTTATATGGAATTCGGATCGTCATTTAGTGAAACCGTGGTCCGCGAATTCAAAGAGGATGCGGGGATCTTAGTTGAGCCTGTCGAATTCCTCGGCATGTTCGACAACGATACCTATACGTATCCAAATGGCGATCAAGTCCAACCGGTCAATGCTTTTTACCTGGTGAAGGCTGTCGATGATAAGCAATATGGGGTTAAAGAATCGGAGACCATTAGCACCAAATACTTCTCTCTGAAAGAAAAAATGCCGTCATTTTTCAATGAACAGCATGAAAAGATGTGGAGAGTCCTGCAAAAAAGATTTTCAAAGTAAGTAATATTCATGATAAAATGTTAGTCGAACAGTTCTTTTCGGGGACATCCCCGTTAATGAGATATTGGAGGAATCATTTATGGACAAAGAATTAGTTTTTGGACACCAAAAGCCAGATACTGATGCCATTACCGCTGCGATGGCTTTCTCATACTTCCAAAACCAATTGGGATACGAGACTGAAGCTGTGGCTTTAGGCGAACCAAATTCAGAAACACAATTCGCCTTGAAGAAGTTTGGTATGAAGGCGCCACGTGTCATTGAAACTGCTGCAAATGAAGTTTCAAAGGTTATGCTGGTTGACCATAACGAACCTCAACAAAGTGTCAAGGACATCGACCAATTGACTGTTACTCACTTGGTTGACCACCACCGGATCGCCGGCTTTGACACTGCTCAACCTCTCTGGGCTACTTTGCGTCCATACGGTTGTGTATCTACCATCTTGACTGAAATGTTCCGCGAAAAGCACATCGAAATCCCAGCTGACTTAGCAGGTATGATGCTCTCCGCTATCATTTCTGATACTTTACTTCTCAACTCACCTACGACTACTGACCACGACCGCGAAGCCATTGAATACTTGGCTAAGGTTGCTGGTGTAGAAGACTACAACAAGTACGGTGTTGAATTATTAAAGGCCGGTGCTGACGTAGATTCTAAGTCAGACGCTGACATCGTGGACGGGGATGCTAAGACCTTCGAACTCGGTGGCGTTAAGATGCGTATCGGTCAAGTTAACGCGGTTGAATTAGAAGATGTCTTCAAGCGTCAAGACGACCTTGAAAAGACCATGAAGTCACTTATGGCTGACAATGGTTACGAACTCTTCTTGCTCCTCGCTACTAACATCTTGACTAGCGACTCACAATTGTTGGTTGTTGGTGACAGCAACTTAGACAAGGTTGAAGCTGCATTCGGTCACAAGTTAGGCGACAACAAGCGCATGGACCTTCCAGGCGTTGTTTCACGTAAGAAGCAAGTTGTTCCACCTTTGACTGACGCATTCGAAGGCTAATCAATCAATACT